>JAGRMU010000471.1 GCA_020441165.1 Sedimentitalea sp. | reverse complement strand
GCGCGGGTCAGGCGGCGGGTGTCGACGCCGCCGATGGCGATGCGTCCGCGCCGCGCCAGCCATACCTTCAGCGCCTCGGTGCTGCGCCAGTTGCTGGGCGCGGTCGGGTCCCACTTGACCACCATGCCCGCGGCCACCGGATCGGCGGTCTCGTCATCCTCGGGATTGACGCCGACATTGCCGATATGCGGGAAGGTGAAGGTGACGATCTGCCCGGCATAGGAAGGATCGGTCATGATCTCCTGATAGCCGGTCATCGCGGTGTTGAAGCAGAGCTCGGCCACCGCCTGTCCGGTGGCGCCGAAACCGGCGCCGTAGAACAGCGTGCCATCGGCCAGCGCGAGGCAGGCGGTGGGTTTCTCGGGAGGCGTGGGGATCATGGCGAAAGTCTCCTCCGGGCGGGGTCTGCGCGTGGTCTATGCGTCCCGCCGGGGCGGGTCAAGCGCGGGGGGCGGGCGGTCAACTCCGCGTGCAGTCGTGCCTTCCCAAGGGTCAGCGCGGATGCGCGCGCGGTTGTGCCGGTCGGCGTCCTTCGGTACTGTCGGATATTCACGATCCATGGGGATGGAAGCGAAGTTCAATGGACATGCGAGCAAGCATCAATGCCGCGCTGAAACAGGCGATGAAGGACAAGGCCGAGATCCGGCTGTCCACGCTGCGTCTCGTCAATGCGGCGATCAAGGACCAGGAGATCGCCGCGCGCGGCGATGGCCGCGAGGCGGAGGTCGGCGATGCCGAGGTCCTGTCGATCCTCGGCAAGATGACCAAGCAGCGTCAGGAAAGCGCCCGGGCCTATGAAGAGGGTGGGCGTCTGGATCTGGCCGAGCGCGAACGGGCCGAGATCGGCGTGATCGAGGAGTTCCTGCCCAGGCAGCTCGACGCCGACGAAGTGGCGGCGGCGGTGCGCGCGGCGGTGGACAGCACCGGCGCGCAGTCGATTCGCGACATGGGCAAGGTCATGGCCGAGCTGAAGGCCAAATACGCCGGCCAGATGGATTTCGGCAAGGTCGGCCCGCTGGTCAAGGACCGGCTCTGCGCCGGATAGAGGCGCGCTTTTGAGGGTTGCTCTGGCTGTGACAGCGGGACGAGGTCAGCCGCGCAGGGCGTGTACCAGCTCGTCATAGAGCGCCAGGCGCTCTTCCTCGGACAGGAACGCGCCGATCTCGACCTCGCGGCCGCCGCCCCTGAGCGTCACGTAGTGCGGCACCGGTCCTCCCTTGTCGTGCATCCTGGGCGTTGCCCAATGACGGTTGCAATGCCATTCCAGCACATCGCCCTTCGGCGTGTGGCGCACCAGGTGCGCGTCGGTCTCTGACAGCGTCAGTACCTCGAGTACCTGGGCGTTGTGGCGCGAGCGGTCGAGGGCCAGCCAGAGGCCGGCCAGCGCCGCGACCAGGAAGGGCAGCAGCCCCCAGAGCAGGATGCTGCCCAGAAGCGGCACCAGCGGGACGAGGAGCAGCAGGAAGGTGCCACCGATGAAGGCGGCATAGCCGCGGGACGGCAGCGACTGGTAGGGCCAGAGATGCAGCTCCCGCGCCGGTCCGGGCGCCTGGGTGTCGATCCAGCTGTAAGGCATCGCGTTCAAGCTCCGACGGGTCATCGGACGTGGTTTGATCTAGACACCGACCCGGCGCGCGGCTGTCGTCGGATGGGCCGGGTCCGGGGACGAAAAAGGCCCCACCGGATAGTGGGGCCTCATCCGATCATGTCAAGTTAGGCCTCAATGGGCGTGCTGCTTGTCCCAGTCTTCCCGCTTGGGCAGCGTCTCGAACGTGTGCTCGGGCGGCGGGCTGGGCAGGGTCCATTCCAGCGTGTCCGCATATTCGTTCCAGGGGTTGTTCTCGGTCACCCGCGCGCCGCTGCGCAGGGTGTAGAAGACGATCCCGAAGAACAGCAGGAAGGAGGCGAAGGACAGGTACGCGCCCAGGCTCGACCAGTAGTTCCAGAAGGCGAAGGCCTCGGGATAGTCGATATAGCGGCGCG
>JAGRMU010000084.1:417-2746 GCA_020441165.1 Sedimentitalea sp. | reverse complement strand
GTTTCGCGGTGCTGGCCGGCGCGGCTGCGGCGGCGCCGCAATTCGGCCCGGTCATCGGCCCGGTGCCGTTCCTGCTGGCGGCGGTGCTGTTCCTGTGGACGCCGCCGCATTTCTGGAGCCTCGCCGTGGCGCGCGGCGAGGACTATCGCCGCGCCGGCATCCCGATGCTGCCGGTGGTGACCGGGCCCGAGGTCTGGGGCCCGGCGATCTTCGGCCATGTGCTGGCGCTGGTCGCATTGTCCTTCCTGCCGCTGTGGTTCGGCATGGGCTGGATCTATGGCCTGTTCGCCGCCCTCGGCGGCCTGCCCTTCCTCGTCGCGTCCTGGCGGCTGCTGCACGCGCCGACCCGCGCCGCCGCCACGCGCACCTTTCGCGCCTCGCTCGCCCAGTTCGCCCTGCTCTCGGCGGGCGTGATCCTGGACGAGGCGTTCCGATGGGCATTCTGACCCGATTTCTCTGGATGCTGGGGATCGCGGCACTGGGCTGCGCCGCGCAGGCGCAGACCGAACGGCCAGCGCCCGAGGCCCTGGACGCCGAACGGGTCTACGAGGAGAGCCAGGCCGCGATCGGGCGGCAGGTCGGGGACCACGTGCTGCGCGACCAGACCGGGGCGCCGCTGGCGCTGGCCGATCTGCGCGGCCGCCCGCTGGTGGTCTCGGTGATCTACACCAGCTGCAGCTCGATCTGCCCGGTCACCACCGATCATCTGCTGGACGCCGTCGAGGAGGCCCGCCGGGTGCTGGGCGCCGGCAGCTTCGCGGTGCTGAGCTTCGGCTTCGACGCGCGCGGCGACAAGCCGGCGCAACTGCGCGCCTTCGCCATCGCGCACGGGCTGCGCGGGGTCGAGAACTGGCATATCGCCAGCGCCGATCCCGAGACCACCGAGGCCCTGCTGAGCGATCTGGGCTTCAACTGGCGGGCGGCGGCGGGCGGCTTCGATCATCCCAGCCAGACCTCGATTCTCGACGCCGACGGGCGGGTCTACCGGCAGCTCTACGGCGAGAGCTTTCCGCTTCCGGTGTTCATGGAACCGCTCAAGGACCTGGTCCTCGGCAAGGCGGTGCGCTCGGTCGCGCCCGGCGATCTGTGGAACCGGCTGACGTTTATCTGCACCGTCTACAATCCGCTGACCCGGGCCTATCGCTTCGACTACGCCATCTTCTTCGGCATCTTCTTCGGCGCCGCGTCGCTGCTGCTGACCGGCATCGTCATCCTGCGGCTCTGGCTGGAGCGGCGGCGCGCGGGGCACAGGCACCGGGTTTCGACGGTGCCACAGGACCCTGCGAGATGATGCCATGAGCGGGGTGCGCTCGGTCCTGAGGCGCGGGTTCGACCGGGTCGAGCGCCCGCTCGATACGCTGTTCGGGCCGGACTGGAACCCGCTTGCCAATCTCGGCACGCTGGGCTGGTTCCTGTTCTGGATCGTCGCGGTGTCCGGGGTCTACCTGTTCATCTTCTTCGACACCGGCGTGGTCGATGCCTATCAGTCGGTGGAATGGCTCACCTACGATCACTGGTTCCATGCCGGTCTGGCGCGCAGCCTGCACCGCTATGCCTCGGATCTTCTGGTGCTGGTCATGCTGGTGCATCTGGTGCGGGAATGGGCCATGGACCGCTACCGCGGCAAGCGCTGGTTCTCGTGGATCACCGGGGTTCCGGTGCTCTGGTTCGTCTACCTCTCGGGCATCACCGGCTACTGGCTGGTCTGGGACGAGCTCGCGCAATATGTGGCGCTGACCACGACCGAGCTGCTCGACGCGCTGCCCTTCTTCGCCGAGCCGATCGCGCGCAACTTCCTGACCCCGTCCAGCCTCTCCGGGCGCTTCTTCACGCTGATGGTGTTCCTGCATATCGCGATCCCGCTGCTGCTGTTGCTGATGATGTGGGTCCATGTCCAGCGCATCACCGCCGCGCGGACCAGGCCGCCGCGCGGGCTTGGCACGATCACCCTGGCGGCGCTGATCGCGGTGTCGTTCGCGATGCCGGCGGTCTCGCAGGGGCCGGCGGATCTGGCGAGCTTTCCGGCTTCGGTCGGGCTCGACTGGTTCATCCTCGGCCTCTACCCGGTGATCGACCTGACCCCGCCGGGGGTGATCTGGACGGCGACGCTGCTCGTGACGCTGCTGATGATCGGGCTGCCCTGGCTGCCGCCGCGCAGGGAGGCCGAGGCCGCGCAGGTGTTTCTCGACTTCTGCAACGGCTGCACCCGCTGCGAGGCCGATTGCCCCTACAGCGCGATCACCATGGTGCCGCGCAGCGACGACGCCCCGTTTCCGCTCGAGGCAAAGGTCGACGCGGGGCGCTGCGTCGCCTGCGGCATCTGCATGGG
>JAGRMU010000084.1:0-302 GCA_020441165.1 Sedimentitalea sp. | reverse complement strand
GGGCCGGGCCGGGTGATGACCATCGCCTGCAAGCATGGCGCCGCCGCTGCCGCCGCGCCGGGCCGGGTGATCCTGCCCTGCGTGGCGATGGCGCCGCCGTCGCTCTTCGACTTCATCCTCAGCCGCGACCTGGCCGAAGGCGTCTGCATCGCCGGCTGCGCCGAGCGCGACTGCTTCAACCGGCTGGGGGGCACATGGACCGAGGCGCGAATCGCCCGCACCCGCGATCCGTTCCTGCGCGCGCGGGTTTCACGGGATCGGTTGCGGACGGTCTGGGCGGGTCCGACGGAAGGCGCGCGGCT
>JAGRMU010000470.1:9124-9392 GCA_020441165.1 Sedimentitalea sp. | reverse complement strand
GACTGGGCGATGATGGCGGCGGTATTGGTCGTTTGCCAGTGCCGCAGCAGCGCATCCAGCAGGTCCTGGCGGGACTTGAAGTACCAGTAGAAGGACGAGCGCGAGACATCCAGCCGCTCGGCCAGGGCCAGCACCTTGACCTGCTCGACCCCGTCCGAGACCAGCGCGTCGAGGGCCACCGCCAGCCAGTCCTCGCGGGTGACCTTGACGTTGCCGCCCAGCGGCTCGCGCGCCGGATCGTCGCGGTGCAGCAGCGGCGGGCGCGGGG
>JAGRMU010000470.1:8828-9053 GCA_020441165.1 Sedimentitalea sp. | reverse complement strand
TCCGGGTCCTGCGCCGGCGGCTCGAAGCGCTCCAGCATGGCCTGCCAGAGCGCGCTGGCCCGCGCCGAGGCATCGAGCCCGCCGCGCTCGGTCCAGGTGCCGAAATTCGACCAGTCGGCGACCAGCGGCTCGTAGAACGCGGTCTGGTAGCGCGCCATCGTGTGCGCGGTGCCGAAGAAATGCCCGCCGGGCTGCACCTCGGCCAGCGCCTCCAGCGCGATCTCG
>JAGRMU010000470.1:1426-8786 GCA_020441165.1 Sedimentitalea sp. | reverse complement strand
TCCATGTCGGTGATCAGCTTCTCGTAGCCCACGGTCAGCCCGCCCTCCAGCCAGCCGGCGGCGTGGACCATCACCGTCGCCCCGGCGGTCAGACAGCCCCAGGCGCTGATCTCGGTCTCGTGCGCGGCCTGGGCGTCGCTGGTGTTGGCCGCCGAGCCGGCGGCGCAGCGCCAGGGCAGGCCCAGCAGCCGCGCCAGTTGCCCCGCGCCCAGCGTCGCCTTGACATGCTCGGGCGTGCCGAAGGCGGGGGCGCCCGATTTCATGTCCACGTTCGAGGTGAAGGTGCCATAGGTCACCGGCGCGCCGGGCCGGGCCAGCTGCGCCAGGGTGATCGCGGCCAGCGCCTCGGCATGGCTGAGGGTCAGCGCGCCCGCCACGGTGATCGGCGCCATCGCCCCCATCAGCGTGAAGGGCGTGACGATGCTGAGCTGCCCATGCCTTGCGAAATCGATCAGTCCCTGGGCCATCGGCACGTCGATCTGGCGCGGCGAATTGGTGTTGATGATCGTGTAGGAATGCGGGGCGGCGGCGAACTCCTCCTCCGACAGACCGCGGAACGCGCGGATCATCTCGAAGGATTCCATCACCTGCGGTGTGCCGCGCGCATAGGCGAAGGGCAGCTTGTCGGACTGGGTCAGCACCGTCTCGGTCATCGCGTAGTGGCGCAGCTGGATCGGCACGTCCTGCGGCTCGACCAGCGGCGGGACCATGTGCAAGGCATCGAAGCTCTGGGTCAGCTGCACAAGCTCGCGGAAATCGCGCAAGCTTCCCGGCCGCCGGCCGCGGACCATGTCGGTGGCATGGGGGGCGCCGGCGCCGGGCTGGAACGCGAGGCGCCCCAGTTCCAGCACCAGGTCGCGGTCCCGCGCGCCGGCGCGCAGCTGGATCGACCTCGGCGCGGCGGCGACCGCCGCGGCGACCATCTCGCGGCCGATGAAGACCATCTCGGCGTCCTCGTCCACGCGCGCGCCCCCGGCCCGGAACAGCCGCCGCGCCTCGGGCAGCAGCACCTTGATCCCCAGCTCTTCCAGCACCCGCAGCGCGGCCTGGTGAATCGCCTCGACCCGGTCCTCGGAAAAGACCGCGGCCGGCGGGAAGGGATTGCGCAGGGTGCGATAATCCACCTTGCGCTCCGGGGCGGGGGCGCCGGTCTGTCCGCGTCGCCGGCCGCCGCGTCTGCCGCCGCTTTCCATGCTCATGCCCGCATCGCGCTGCCGGAGGGATCGTAGGGCGAGGGCGCGATCACCCTCGCCGGGCGCTCGACCCCGACCACGTGAACCGACAAGCCGGTGCCGATCGCGGCCTTTGCGCGGTCCACCAGCGCCATCGCCAGCGACTTGCCGACATGGTGGCCGTAGCCGCCGGAGGTAACGAAGCCGACCCGCCGGCCCTCCGACCAGATCGGCTCGAACCCGCTGGCATCGGCCCCCTTCGCGTCCACCTCGAGGGTCACCAGAACCTGCGCCGGACCGTTCCTATCACGCTCGGCCAGGGCGGCGGCGCGGCCGATGAAATCGCCCTTGTCCCAGTCGATCCAGCGGTCCATCCCGGTCATCCCCGGGGTGTAGCCTTGGGTGAATTCCCGCGACCAGATGCCGAAGCTCTTCTCCAGCCGGGTCGAGCCCATGGCGTCGAAGCCGCATTCGCGGATGCCCGCCTCGGCCCCCGCCGTCAGCAGCGCGCGCCGCAACGCCGCGTGATCGCCCATGCGGCAGTTGATCTCGTATCCCAGCGAGCCGGTCACCGACATCCGCGCCACGTGGGCGCGTACCAGTCCGATGTCGAACCGCCCGCAGCCCATGAAGGGCAGCGCCGACATGTCCTGCTCGGCGAGGCGCGCAACGACGTCGCGCGAGCGCGGACCGATCACCGCGAAGCCCGCCATTTCCTCGCCCAGATCGCGGATCGACACGCCCTCGGCCATGTGGTCCATGAACCAGCGCATGTGCCAGGCCCGCAGGTAATAACTGCCCATGATCCACCAGCGAGTGTCGCCCCAGTTCAGCACCGTCAGGTCGCCCTTGAGCCGCCCGGTCCCGGAGAGCATCGGCGCCAGCCGCGCCCGGCCCGGCCCCGGCAGCCGGCCCGCCATGACGCGGTTCAGCCACGCCTCGGCCTTCGGCCCGGTCACCTCGAAGCGCGAGAAGCCGGTGATGTCCATCAGCCCGACGCCGTTCCGAATCGCCGCCACTTCCGCCGCCACGATGTCATGCGCGTTCGAGCGTTTGAGCGACGGGACCTCCGCGAACCCATTGGGCGCGAAATAGAGCGGCACTTCCAGGTCCCAGGAGCAGCCCCATGCGCAGCCCGCCGCGCTCATCGCGTCATGCGCGGGCGCCATCTTCAGCGGCCGCCCGGCGGGCAGCTGCTCGTTGGGATAGGTCATCACGAAGCGGCGCGAATAGAACTGGCCGGTGGTCTCGCGGATATAGCGCTTGTTCTGCGCGAAATCGCCGTAGCGCGCGACGTCCATGCCATAGACATCCGCCTCGGGCTCGCCATGGATCATCCACTCGGCGAGCGACTTGCCGACCCCGCCGCCCTGCAGGAAACCCGCCATCACCGCGCAGGCGGCCCAGTAGCCGCGCTTGCCCGGCACCGGCCCGACCAGCGGGTTGCCGTCGGGCGAGAAGGTGAAGGCGCCGTTGACCCAGGTCTTGATGCCGGCGGTCTCGAGGCAGGGATAGCGCTGGAAGCCGAGGGTCAGCTCGTCCTCGATCCGCCCCAGATCCTCCTGCTGCAGCTCGAACCCGTATTCCCAGGGCGCGCCGTCCATCATCCAGTGCTCGTGCCGGGTCTCGTAGATGCCCAGAAGCATGCCCTTCTGGTCCTGGCGCATGTAGGTGAAGCCCTCGAGATCGGCGGTCATCGGCAACATGCCGTCCAGCGCCGCGACCTCGGGGATGGTTTCGGTGATCAGGTAATGGTGGTTCAGCGGCGAGACCGGCAGCTCGACCCCGGCCATCCGACCGACCTGCTTGGCCCAGAGCCCGGCGGCATTGACCACGTGCTCGGCATGGACAGTGCCCTTCTCGGTCACCACCTGCCAGCCCTCGGCCTTCTGGTGCAGCTCCAGCACCCGGTTGTTCTCGATGACCGTCGCGCCGCGCTTCTTCGCCGCGCCGGCATAGGCATGCACCGTGCCGGTGGTGTCCACATGGCCCTCGCGGTCGGCCCAGAGCGCGCCCTGCAACCCGTCGATGCTCATCACCGGGTTCAGCGCGCCGGCCTCCTCGGGGGTCACCAGCCGGCAATCCTCGATGCCGATGGTCTGGAAGACGCGGTAGGCCGATTGCAACCATTCCCAGCGCTCGGGGCTCGAGGCCAGCATCAGCCCGCCGGTCATGTGCAACCCGATGTTCTGGCCGCTTTCCCGCTCGATCTCGGGCAGAAGGTCGATGGTATAGGCCTGCAGGGCCGCGATGTTGGGATCGGCGTTCAGCGCGTGGATGCCCCCCGCCGCGTGCCAGCTGGAACCTGCGGTGAGCACCTTGCGCTCGATCAGGCAGACATCGCTCCACCCCAGCTTCGCCAGATGGTAGAGCACCGAGGCGCCGACCACCCCGCCACCGATAACCACGACCCGATAGTGCGATTTCATGCCAGACCTCCCGAACCGCGCCTGGACGGGACGCTAGCGAGGCGCGGGATGGCTGTCTAGACATTTGTGTCCAGAGTTCTGCGGGCTCTTTCAGACCCGCGCCTTCCTCTTGCGGCAAATACTCCGGGGGTGAATTGGCGGCACGCCAAGAGGGGGCGGCGCCCCTTCCCGCGCCGCTCGTCACAGCGCGGCGCTGGGGCGGGCCTTGACGTTCTCGAACCAGGTCAGCGTGGCGAGGTTGCCCTCGGGGATCCGCGCCCGGATCACGCGGGCGAAATCGACGAAGACGAAGGCGGTGATGTCGGCCAGGGTGAACCGCTCGAGGGCGAGGAACGGGCTGTCCTGCAGCCGCGCCTCGAGCAGGTCGAAGAACGCCGCGACCCGCTGCATCCCGCGCTCGGCCAGTGCCGGGATCTGCTCATAGTCGGTGGGGCCGGGCAGCGCGCGCCCCTTCATGCGCGGATTGCCGTTGCGCAGCGCCTCGGCGACCGGCTGGGCGCCCTGGGTCTCGGCGATGGCATTCCACATCAGCACCGCCGCCTTTTCCTCGGGATCCGACCCCATCAGCGGCGGCTCGGGATGGAGCGCCTCGAGATAGGCGGCGATGGCGATGTTCTCGGTCAGCACCTGTCCGCCCTCGGTCACCAGCACCGGCACCGTGGCGCGCGGATTGATCGCCAGGAAGTCCGGCGAGAGCTGCGCGCCATCGGCGAGCGAGATCTGCCGGGTCTCGATCTCCAGCCCTTTCTCGGCGATGAACATGCGCGCCCGGCGCGGGCTGGGCGCGGTGGCGCAATCGTAGAACAGCATCGGCACTCCTTGTCTCGTGTCTTGGTCCCGAACGCACCGAGGGTTGCGGTCAGGTCCCCAGTTCCGCCGCAACCGCGCGGGCGATCACCCGCTCCTCGTCGGTGGGGATCACCAGAACCCGTGCGGCGCCGGCGCCGATCGACACCGCGCCGGCCGCGTTGGCGTCGCGGTCCAGCTCCAGCCCGAGGAACCCCATCCCCTCGATCACCCGCGCCCGGATCGGGGCGGCGTTCTCGCCGATGCCGCCGCAGAAGACCACGCCGTCGAGCCCGCCCAGCACCGCCGCCATCGCCCCCAGTTCGCGGCGGATGCGGAACACGTAATAGTCGATGGCCTGCGCCGCGCGCGGATCGTCCGAGGCCAGCAGCGTGCGCATGTCGTGGCTGATTTCGGAGAGCCCCTTGAGCCCGCTTTCATTGTAGAGCATGTGCGCGATCTCGGTGCGGCCATAGCCCTGATCCATCAGGTAGAGCAGCACGCCGGGATCAAGCTGCCCGCAGCGGGTGCCCATCGGCAGCCCGTCCAGCGCCGAGAAGCCCATGGTCGAGCCCATGCTGCGCCCGGCCGCCACCGCGCACATCGACGCGCCATTGCCCAGATGCGCGATCACCACCTTGCCGGCCGCCAGCTCTGGCCAGTCGCGGCGCAACACGCCGGTGATGTAATCGTAGGAGACGCCGTGAAAGCCGTAGCGCCGCACGCCCTGGTCGTAGAACCGGCGCGGCAGGGCGAAGGCGTCGTTGACGAACGGGTGGCCCTTGTGAAAGGCGGTGTCGAAACAGCCGATCTGAACCGCCTCCGGGAAGGCCGCCATCGCCGCGCGCACCGCCGCCAGGTTGTGCGGCTGGTGCAGCGGCGCCAGCGGCACCAGCGCCTCGAGCTGGGCCATCACCCCGGGGTCGAGCCGCACCGGCGCGGCGAAGGTCTTGCCGCCATGCACGATCCGGTGCCCGACCCCGGCGACGCCGCGGTCATCGAGATGCGGCGCGGCGGCCTTCAGGATCGCCTGCACCGCCGCGGCGTGATCGGCCGGGCCGATCTCGACCGGATCGCCGCCGCCCTTCACCGAGAGCCGCGCCAGCGGCCCGAGGTTTTCGACCTGCCCGGTCTGCAGCAGCTCGGGCTCGCCGTCGCCCGCCGCGTAGACCCCGAACTTGATCGACGAGCTGCCGGCGTTGAGGGTCAGCAGCGCGGTCATGTCGCCGGTCCGCGCACCGGCCCGCCCGCCGCCGCCAGCGCCGCCACCGCGCAGGAGACCAGCCGCGCCTTGTCGTCATCCGAGCGGCTGGTCAGGACGATCGGGCATTTCGCCCCCATCACCACGCCGCCGGCCTGGGCGCCGGCCAGATAGATCAACTGCTTGGCCAGCATGTTGCCGGTCTCCATGTTGGGCGCCACCAGGATGTCGGCATGTCCCGCCACCAGCGAGGTGATGCCCTTGGTGGTCGCTGCCGCCAGGTTCAGCGCGTTGTCCATCGCCAGCGGCCCGTCGACCAGCCCGCCGGTGATCTGGCCGCGCTCGGCCATCTTCGACAGGATCGCGGCGTCGAGGGTCGAGGGGATCGCCGGGTTGATCGTTTCCACGGCGGACAGCACGCCGGCCTTGGGTTGCTCGATGCCGAGGGCCAGCGCCAGGTCGATGGCATTCTGGATGATGTCGGCCTTGCATTGCAGGTCGGGGGCGATGTTGATCGCCGCATCGGTGACCATCAGCAGCTGATCGCGGCCCGGCACGTCCATCACGAAGACATGGCTGAGGCGCCGGCCGCCCTTGCGCAGGCCCCCGTCGCGCTTGACGATCGCCCCGAGCAGGATGTCGGTGTGGATATGCCCCTTCATCACCGCCGCCGCTTCCTTGTTCAGCACCATCCGCACCGCTTCCTCCGCTGCCAGCTGGTGGTCGCGCATGTCGACGATCCGGTAGGGGGCAAGATCGATCCCGGCCTCCTCGGCGGCCTCGGCGATGCGCAGGGCATGGCCGACCAGGATCGGCTCGATCAGCGTGTGCTGGGCGGCCAGGATCGCACCGGCCAGCGCATCGGCGCGTTCCGGCGCGACGACGGCGGTGGGAATCGCCGGCAAGGGCTCGGCCAGCGCCAGCAGGCGGTCGAAATGCACATGGCGTTGCACGGTCAGGCCCGGCATCTCGCCGGCGGCGAAGCTCAGCGGCTTTTCCGGGGCCACCACCTCGGCCTCGCCCTCGAGGATCCGGGTGCCGTCCTCGCGCTCGACCCAGGTGTCGAACCGCACCAGCCGGTCCTCGCCCTTGGCGGTCAGCCGCACCTTGACGGTCAGCCGGTCGCCGGCATGGGCGAGGCCGGTGAAGCGCAGCGTCTGGCTGCGATAGAGCGTGCCCGGCCCCGGCAGCTGGCAACCCAGCACCGCCGAGATCAGCGAGGCGACCCACATCCCCGGCGCCACCGATTCCGGGTGGCCATCCCCGTCGCCATCCTCCTTCGGCAGGTGCATCGGGTTCAGGTTGCCCGAGGAATTGGCGAAGATGTAGAGATCGTCGGCGCTCAGCACGCGGACGTGCTCGGCCTCCATGCCGACGGTCAGCGCATCGAACGGGGTGTTGTGCATCGCGGGGCGCATCGGCCTCTCCTTGCAACGGGTGTCGGTCGGCCGGCGCGCTCAGCGCCGGTAGATGAAGCAGCGCCCCTCGACCGCCCCCGGCGGCAGCGGCTGTTCGGTCAGCGTGTCGAAATACATCCGGTCGCTCGACACCATCAGCCCACCGGGGGCGAGGCAGGGCTCGACCACCGGCGACAGGCGGCGCGCGAAAGCGTCGTTCTTCTTGCGATTGTGCCCGCCCAGATCGGCGTGGATCAGGCTGGCCACCGGCCCCAGCCGCGCCAGGGTCTCGGGCAGGGTCTGCATCACGTCGCCGAGGATCGTCATCTCCTCGGGTGGGATCGAATCGGGATGCGCGGCGATGGCCCGCTCGAA
>JAGRMU010000470.1:696-1269 GCA_020441165.1 Sedimentitalea sp. | reverse complement strand
GCATCCTCCTGCGTCGCGCCGGCGATCGCGGCATCCGGCCGCCTCGTCATGCCAAAGATCGGCGGCAATGTGTAGGGCGCTTTCGCCCGGCAATTGGCGTTTGACTATCGGGGGCGGGCAAGGCGAAGGTGGACCGAAACGCCACCGGGGGGGAAACCAGGACGATGACGCCGCGCAAGCCGCTGCCCGGAGGGGCCGCATGACCCCGCTGCTGACGGTCGAGGATCTGTCCATCGGGTTCGGCGGCGAGGACGTGGTTCAGAACGTCAATTTCTCCGTGCCCCCCGGCCAGACCCTGGCGCTGGTCGGCGAGAGCGGCTCGGGCAAGACGGTCACCTGCCGCGCGGTGCTGCGCATCCTGCCGAAAAGCGCCCGGATCCGCTCGGGCCGGATCACGCTGAACGGGCGCGGCGGACCGCTGGTGCTGAGCGATCTGAGCGAGCGGCGGATGCGGGCGGTGCGCGGCGGCGCGGTGTCGATGATCTTCCAGGAGCCGATGCGCTCGCTCTCGCCGCTGCACCGGATCGGCAACCAGGTCTCCGAGGTGCTCTGGCTGCACAAGGGCGCCAGCGA
>JAGRMU010000470.1:286-616 GCA_020441165.1 Sedimentitalea sp. | reverse complement strand
CGAGCTGTCGGGCGGGATGCGCCAGCGCGCGATGATCGCCATGGCGATGGTCGCGCAGCCCGAGCTGCTGATCGCGGACGAGCCGACCACAGCGCTCGACGTGACCACACAGGCGCAGGTTCTGGGGCTGATCAAGGACCTGCAGCGCGACACCGGCATGGCGATGATCCTGGTCACCCACGATCTCGGGGTGGTCGCCAACATGGCCGAGAGCGTGGTGGTGATGCATCGCGGACGGGTGATGGAATCGGGCGCGGCGGCAGCCATCCTCGGTGCCCCCGCGCACCCCTATACCCGGCAGCTCTTCAATGCCGCGCCGATGATCCCGGC
>JAGRMU010000470.1:0-209 GCA_020441165.1 Sedimentitalea sp. | reverse complement strand
TCCTCGCCCTGGAAGCCGGACCTGCTGATCCATGCCTGCCGCGGCGTCGATCTGAACCTGCCGCGCGGCAAGACCCTGGCCATCGTCGGCGAAAGCGGCTCGGGCAAGACCACGGCGGCGCGGATCGCGCTGGGGGCCGAGCCGCCCGACCCCGGCGGCGAGGTCTGGTTCCATGCCCGCCAGGGCCAGGCGATGATCGCGGTGCACAA
>JAGRMU010000469.1 GCA_020441165.1 Sedimentitalea sp. | reverse complement strand
GCGGCTGGGCGCGCCCGTTGAGCAGTTGCACGTAGCGCACGAATGGCAGCGCGGCGAGCACCATGAATACCGAGGCGACATATTCCAGCGGCCCCGAGAAGGTGCCGAAGGAGGCGTCATAGGACGAGAACCCGCCGGTCGAGACGGTGGTGAGCGCGTGCATGGTGGCATCGAACGCGTTCATCCCCAGGGTGAAATAGCTGGCGATACAGGCCAGGGTCAGGGCCAGGTAGACCACCGAGATCTGGCCGGCGATGGCGGTCGCGCGGGGCAGGATCTTGCCCATCGTGTCGAACGCCTCTGAGCGGAAGATCTGCATCCCGCCGACCCGAAGCTCGGGCAGGAAGACCATGGCAACGACGATGATGCCGATGCCGCCCAGCCATTGCAGGAGGCCGCGCCACAGGTTGATGCCCTTGGGCAGGTTGTCGAGCCCGGTGATCACCGTCGATCCGGTGGTGGTCAGCCCCGACATCGCCTCGAAATAGCCGTCGACGAAGCGCAGCTCGGTCGCGCCCATCATCAGCGGCAGCGCCCCGAAGACCGGCAGCGCCGCCCAGACGCCGGTGGTCAGCAGAAAGGTCTGCTGGATGGTCAATCCCTCGCGCACCCCGTTGACGCAGCTCAGGGCAATGCCGCCGCCGACCAGAACCGTGATCACGCCGCTTTCCAGGAACACCGTCCAGTGGCCGCGGCCCTCCGCGAGGTCGACCAGCATCGGCAGGATCATGGTGGCGCCGAGGATGGCGACCAGAAGGCCGATCACGTATCCGACGGGGCGCAGGTCAAACATGGGGCGCAGCGTTGAACCGGCCCGGCTACGCTGTCAAGCGGCGCGCGTCGTTTCGGCGCCTTGCCCGGCGCCGATCCCGCGGCGCGAGGGGCGCGCGATCCCGGCGGCGCGGAGGCCGCCGGAGGATCCCTGCCTATTTCGTCTCGTCGGAAACCGTGATCGCCGCGCCTGCGGGCTTGGCCGGCTCCGGCATCGCGGGCGGCTTGGAGGGCGCGCGCTTGGCCTTGGGCGCGGGCGCCGTGGCCGCGGGGGACGGGATGGCCGCCGTGACTGCGGCCTGCGGCGCGGCGGCGGGAGCGGCCACGGGCGATTGTTTCGCCTCGGGCGCCGCCGCTGCGGGAGGTGTCTCGAGCGCGGGTTTCGCGACGGGCGCCGGGCTTGCCGCAACCGCGGGCTTGGGGGCCGGCGTCGCTTCCGTCTGCGTCATCGCCGCGGCGGCAGGGGCCGCGGTGGATTTCGGGCTGGCCGCCGGGGCCGGGGCGGCGACGGGGGCCTTGGCTTGCACCTGGGTGCGTGGAAGCGGCTTGGCCCGCTTGGCGGCCGGTTTGGCTTTCGCCGCCACCGGCTTGGTC
>JAGRMU010000083.1 GCA_020441165.1 Sedimentitalea sp. | reverse complement strand
CGATCGGGCGCGGGGTGACGATGGCGTTGAACGGGTTGTGGGGCAGGCCGTGGCCGTCCTCGGGGCGATAGAACATGGGCTCTCTCCGGTTGTTTGCCCCTCCCCTAGCGCCGTGCTAGGGCGAAATCCACCGCAGAAGGGGTGGGACGGGGCAGGTGATCGAACTCAGGCCGGAGAGACCCGAGGACTGGTGGGAGGTCGAGGCGCTGCTCGACCTGTGTTTCGCGCCGGGGCGCGAGGCGCTGTCCTCCTACCGGCTGCGCGACGGCATCCCGCCGGTGCCGGGCCTGTGCCTCGTGGCCCGCGAGGCGGGGATTCTCGCCGGGGCGATCCGGTTCTGGCCAGTGCGGGTCGGCGGGGCGGCGGCGCTGCTGCTGGGCCCGGTGGCGGTGCATCCGACCCACCAGGGCGAGGGGCTGGGCGGTGCGCTGATTCGCGACGGGCTGAGCGCGGCGCACCAGGCCGGTTGGGAGCGGGTGATGCTGGTCGGGGATGCGCCCTATTACGGGCGCTTCGGCTTCACCCGGCTCGATGGGGTGGTGATGCCGCCACCCACCAACCCCGAGCGGGTGCTGGGACAGGCGCTGGCGCCCGGCGCCTGGGACGGGGTGCTGGGGCCGGTCACTCGCTGGAGCGATCCCGCCGATCGAGCGCCCGGCCATTGAAAGCGGGCGCGAAAATGCCGATCTTCACGGGTGCAGGCAAGGAGCGCCCGATGATCGAGATTCTGCAAGGACCGGCCACACGGGTCGATGTCGAGGCCGAGCTGGACCGGCTGGCGGCGCGCTATCGGTCCGCGGGCGGCGCCGGGCTGCAGATGCTGACCCTCTTGGGCAGCCGCGCCGAGAACCTGCTGGACCGGCTGCCGAAGCCGGTACGCGCCGGGCTGACCGGCGCGACCGAGCAGGCGCTGGTCGCGGCGATGCGCACCGCCAACCGCAGCCGCCGCGCGGTGCCGGACCAGAAGCCCTGGGTGAACACCGCGGTGACCACGGCGATGGGGGCGGCGGGCGGCTTCGGCGGTCTGCCCTCGGCGCTGCTCGAACTGCCGGCCACCACCACGGTGCTGCTGCGCGCGATCCAGGGCGTGGCCGCCGAGCACGGCTTCGATCCCGCGGCGGCCAGCGTCCAGTTCGATTGTATCCGGGTGTTCGGCTCGGCCGGGCCGATGGCCGATGACGACGGCACCGATCTGGCCTTCGTCTCGCTGCGGCTGACGCTCTCGGGCAATGCCATGCAACGGTTGATCGCGACCGTCGCGCCGCGCCTTGCGACGGTGCTGGGCCAGAAGCTGGCGGCGCAGACCGTGCCGGTCCTGGGCGCGGTAGCGGGGGCCACGACCAACTACGTGTTCACCGGCTATTACCAGCAGGTCGCGCAGGTGCATTTCGGCCTGCGACGCCTGGCGATCGAGGCGGATCTGCCGCATCGCGAGCTCTCCGAGCGGCTGGCGCGGCGGCTTGGCCGGCAACTGGCTTGACCGCAGGCAAATTGTAACATTTCGTGGCTAGGCTCGGCAGGTGACCAACTTTGCGGCAGGTGCCGAGATTTTCAGGTGAAATTGATCGAACGGCATTGTAGGCTTGAAAAAAACACGACAGATGGCGGGCAGGGCAAGAGCGATGATGTTGAAGCAGCTACCGATCACGATTCGCGGTGAGAACAAGACCGATGTGCGCAGCCAGTTCGCGGCGCTGTGCTATCGGATCAATGGCGGCAGGCCCGAGATCCTGCTGATCACGGCGCGCCGGTCGGGGCGATGGATCGTGCCCAAGGGCTGGCCGATGGATGGCATGACCCCGGCGGCCTCGGCCTGTCGCGAGGCTTGGGAAGAGGCCGGGGTGATCGGCAAGCCGTCCGACCGCTGCCTGGGGCTGTATTCCTACACCAAGACCTGGGGGTTCGATACCGGGGTGCCCTGCGTGGCGATGATCTATCCGGTGCAGGTCAAGGCGCTGGCCGCCGACTATCCCGAATCGCACGAGCGGCGGCGCAAGTGGTTCTCGCCCAAGAAGGCGGCCGCGCGGGTGTCGGAACCCGAACTGGCCCGGATCCTGCGCGATTTCGACCCACGCATTCTGCATTGAGCATATCGTGGCGTGACGCTAAGGTGAGTCAGGGTCGCCGCCAGATGCGACCGGGTTCGGGTTGGGAATGATTCAATACGCGCTGAAATGTGCCGAAGGCCACCGCTTCGACAGCTGGTTCCAGTCGGCGGAGGCCTTTGACAAGCTGGTCGATTCGGAGCTGCTCTCCTGCGCCGTCTGCGGCATCGTTCATGTCGAGAAGGCGGTGATGGCGCCGCGGGTCCTGGCGGGGCGCGACGAGGGGACGGAGGGTGTCCGGGTGCCGGCACCCCGGCCGCACGGCCCGCTCTCCGCGCCGGCCAGCCCGGCCGAGCAGGCCCTCGCCGAGATGCGCCGCAAGATCGAGGCCAGCGCCGATTATGTCGGGCGCGGCTTCGCTGCCGAGGCACGGGCGATCCATGACGGCGACGCGCCCGACCGGCCGATCTATGGCGAGACCCGGCCCGACGAGGCCCGCCAGCTGATCGAGGACGGCCTGCCGGTCACGCCGCTGCCCTTCCTGCCGACCCGCCGGTCGAACTGACCCGCCCGCCGCGACGATTTCCCGCAATCCGCCCCGTCCTGCCTGACCCTGGGTCACTTGCCCTTGTCCGGCGCCTCGCATAAGGAGCGGGCGATCAGCGTTCGAGGGACAGGAGACAGGTCCGGCATGTCCGTTCTGGTGATGAAATTCGGCGGCACCTCGGTGGCCAATCTCGACCGGATCCGCCGCGCCGCCAAGCGCGTCGGCGTCGAGGTGGCCAAGGGCCATGACGTGATCGTCATCGTCTCGGCGATGTCCGGCAAGACCAACGAGCTGGTCGGCTGGGTCGAGGAAACCTCGCCGCTGTTCGATGCCCGCGAATACGACGCCGTGGTCTCGTCCGGCGAGAACGTGACCGCCGGGCTGATGGCGCTGACCTTGCAGGAAATGGACGTTCCGGCGCGCAGCTGGCAGGGCTGGCAGGTGCCGGTGCGCACCACCGCGACCCATGCCTCGGCGCGGATCGAGGAGATCCCCACGGACAACATTCTGGCCAAGTTCGGCGAGGGGATGCGGGTGGCCGTGGTCGCGGGGTTCCAGGGGCTGGCACCGGACGGGCGCATCACTACCCTCGGCCGGGGCGGGTCGGACACCACCGCGGTCGCCTTCGCGGCGGCCTTCGGGGCCGAGCGCTGCGACATCTACACCGACGTGGACGGGGTCTATACCACCGACCCGCGGATCACCGACAAGGCGCGCAAGCTGGACCGGATCGCCTTCGAGGAGATGCTGGAGCTGGCCTCGCTCGGCGCCAAGGTGCTGCAGACCCGCTCGGTCGAGCTGGCGATGCGCTACAAGGTCAAGCTGCGGGTGCTGTCGAGTTTCGAGGAACAATCCGACACGGCGGGAACGCTGGTCTGCGATGAGGAGGAAATCATGGAATCCAACGTGGTCGCGGGCGTCGCCCATTCCCGGGACGAGGCCAAGCTGACGGTGCTGTCCGTGGCCGACCGGCCCGGCATCGCCGCCACCATCTTCACCACGCTCAGCGAGGCCGGGGTGAACGTGGACATGATCGTGCAGAACATCTCGGAAGAGGGCCGCACCGACATGACCTTCTCCTGCCCCACCGGGCAGGTGGCGCGCGCCGAGGACGCGCTGGCCAGGATCAAGGCGGACGGCAAGCTGAACTATGGCGAGCTGGTGGTGGACAAGGACGTGGCCAAGATATCGGTGGTCGGGATCGGCATGCGCAGCCATACCGGCGTCGCCGCGAAGATGTTCCAGGTGCTCTCGGCCGAGGGCATCAACATCAAGGTCATTACAACCTCCGAGATCAAGATTTCCGTGCTGATCGACCGGAAATACATGGAACTCGCCGTGCAGGCCCTGCATGATGCGTTCGAACTGGACAAGGTCGCCTGAGCCGCTGCGGCCCGGGCAATTCCTCTGCAGGGGCTTGAAACGGGCGCATGGCTGACCGCACCGAAACGGAAACCGAAAGCCGCAAGCTGCTGGGGCGTCTGCGCGACACCATGGCCAGCGATGTCGCGGGACAGGCGCGGCTGGACCGGATCACCCACCTGATCGCCGACAGCATGGGCACCGAGGTCTGCTCGATCTACCTCTTTCGCGACGAGGTGACACTGGAGCTCTGCGCGACCGAGGGGCTGAAGGCGGAATCGGTGCACCAGACCCGGCTGAAGATGGGCGAGGGCCTGGTCGGCCGGGTCGCTCGCACCGGGCGCATCGTCAATACCCCCAACGCCCCCGCCGAGGCCGGCTTCCGCTACATGCCCGAGACCGGGGAGGAGCGGTTTTCGTCCTTCCTGGGCATCCCGATCCAGCGGCTCGGCGAAAAGCTCGGGGTTCTGGTGGTGCAGTCGCGCGATGCGCGGACCTACACCGAGGACGAGCTCTACGCGCTGGAAGTGGTGGCGATGGTGCTGGCCGAGATGACCGAGCTCGGCGCCTTCGTCGGCGAGGGCGCGGCGCTCTCGGCGCGGCACCAGCAGCCGGTGCTGATCCGCGGCGCCACCGGCCAGGAGGGCTCGGCCGAGGGCCATGTCTGGCTGCACGAGCCGCGGGTGGTCGTGACCAACCCGGTCGCCGACGATCCGGTGCGCGAGCTGGAGCGGCTGAACGAGGCCATCGAGCAGTTGCGGGTCGGCGTCGACCGGATGCTGGACATGACCCGGGGCGGCGACAAGGAGCAGCTCCAGGTGCTCGAAGCCTACCGGATGTTCGCCAATTCCAAGGGCTGGCTGCGGCGTATGGAGGAGGATATCGGCCGCGGGCTGAGCGCCGAGGCGGCGGTCGAGAAGGAGCAGAGCCAGGCCCGGGCGCGCATGTCGCAAGTGCAGGACGCCTATCTGCGCGAGCGGCTGAGCGATCTCGACGACCTTTCGAACCGGCTGCTGCGGATCCTGACCGGCCAGGGCGCCGAGACCGGGGCCGAGATGCCGTCCGATCCGATCCTGGTGGCGCGCAACATCGGCCCGGCCGAGCTTCTGGAATACGGCCGGGCGCTGCGCGGCGTCGTGCTCGAGGACGGCTCGGTCGGCAGTCATGCCACCATCGTCGCCCGCGCGCTGGCGATTCCGCTGGTGATCCATGCCGGGCGGATCACCGCCGAGGCGCTGAACGGCGATCACATCATGGTCGATGGCGACCAGGGCATCGTGCATCTGCGCCCCGACGACAGCGTGGTCAGCGCCTTCCGCGACAAGATCGCGATGCAGGCCAAGGCGCAGGAGCGCTATGCCTCGATCCGCGACAAGCCTGCGCAGACGCTCTGCGGCGCCACGATCGGGCTACACATGAATGCCGGGCTGATGGCGGACCTGCCGTCGCTGGCGGGGTCGGGCGCCGAGGGGGTGGGGCTCTTTCGCACCGAGTTGCAGTTCCTGGTGCGCAACAAGATGCCCAAGCGCACCGAGCTGGTCGAGATCTATGCGCGGGTGCTGGACGCGGCCAGCGGCAAGCGGGTGGTGTTCCGCACGCTCGATATCGGCTCGGNNGACATCGGCTCGGACAAGGTGCTGCCCTACATGAAGCCCAATGACGAGCCGAACCCGGCGCTGGGCTGGCGCGCGATCCGGGTCGGGCTGGACAAGCCCGGCATCATGCGGATGCAGCTGCAGGCCCTGATCCGTGCCGCTGCGGGGCGTCCGTTGACGATCATGTTTCCCTTCGTGGCGCAGGCCGAGGAATACCGGGCGGCGCGGGCGCAGGTGGACAAGACCATCGCCATGGAAAAGCGCCTGGGCCACGCGCTGCCGGCGGGGCTGGAGATCGGCGCGATGCTGGAAACCCCGTCGCTCGCCTTCGCGCCGAAGAGCTTTTTCGAGGAGATCGGGTTCCTCTCCATCGGCGGCAACGATCTCAAGCAGTTCTTCTTCGCCGCCGACCGCGAGAACGAGCGGGTCCGGCGGCGCTACGACACGCTGAACGTCAGTTTCCTGAGCCTGATCGAGCTGATCGTCGCGCGCTGCGCCGAGACCGGCACGCCGCTGTCGTTCTGCGGCGAGGATGCCGGGCGGCCGATCGAGGCGCTGTGCCTGGCGGCGATCGGCCTGCGGACGCTGTCGATGCGCCCGGCCTCGATCGGGCCGGTCAAGAGCCTGCTGATGCGCTCGGACCTCGGCAAGGTGCGCGAGATCATCGAGACGGCCAGGGACAAGGGCGATGCCAGCGTGCGCCCGGCCGTGATGGAGTGGCTGCGGACCCAGGCCTGAACGTCCGCCGGGTCCGTGCTGTCGTCGGCGGCGCATTGCATCCTTCCCAAGGATTTGCACGAGACGGCGAAGGCGCTGGATGAACCGCGCATGTTCGGTCCGCCCGATTCCGGGACATGCGGGTCGACCGCGCGCCGCTCCGCTCGATTTGCTGGGTACCGGACGCGGATCACGCCGATTTCATGGGGTTACCCACAGGGCGGAGCTGTTCTCGTGCCCGTTGCGACGGGACTTGGATTCCCGATTCCGGACATTGCAGAGGAGTTATCCCCAAAAGACGCTCCAATGGTTTCCTAAACCCGATAATTGTCTGAATCTATCCACAGAATGCGAGCGACACTTTGGACAAAACAGGGGATAAGATCCGCAAAATCGGCGCGCCTCCGGATTCGATCCGGAGACGTTTCGCTACCTTTACCGCGGCTTGGAGCGGCAAGCGACCGCTCCAAGCCGGGCGCCGACACGCGGCAGTCGCGTCCGGGCGGCGTCGATAGCTGTTGACGCGCGCGGCCGGATCGGGGCTCCTGTCGCAACAGCCGCCAGATCCGAAGGGGACCGCGATGAAGGACGTTTATCTCGCCAACGACGCCACCGGGCTTGCCGCGCTGGTCGCCAAGGGACAGGTCGCGCCGGCCGAGCTGCTGGACGTGGCGGTCGATCTGGTGGCCGAGCTGAACCCGCAGCTGAACGCGGTGGTGCATCTGCAGAAGGAGGTGGCACTGGGGGCGATTGCCGCCGGCCTGCCCGAGGGGCCGTTCCATGGCGTGCCCTTCCTGATGAAGGACCTGGGCGCCGAGGCGAAGGACTTTCCCACCAACAACGGCTCGAAGCTGACCGAAGGCTCGGTCTGGAGCTACGATTCGGAGATCTACCTGCGGATGAAGGCCGCCGGGCTGGTGCCCTTCGGGCGCACGACCTCTCCCGAGATGGGAGTCGGGCCGGTCACCGAGGCGCAGGTCTATGGCGGCCCGACGCGGAACCCCTGGCACCTGGAGCGCACCTCGGGCGGCTCGTCGGGCGGCGCGGGCGCGGTTGTCGCGGCGGGGATCGTGCCGGCGGCGCATGGCTCGGACGGCGGCGGGTCGGTGCGCATTCCCGCCGCCTCCTGCGGGCTGGTCGGGTTCAAGCCGACGCGGGCGCGGTTCCCGGACGGGCCCGCCTCGGGCGAGGGCTGGGCCGGGATGGCGATCGACGGCTTCCTCACCCGCAGCTTGCGCGACACCGCGGCGCTGATGGATGCGGTCAATGGCCCCGACCTCGGCGCGCCCTACTATCCGCCGCCGATGGAGGGGACCTTTGTCGAGGCGATGACCCGCAAGACCGGCCCGCTGCGGGTGGCGCTCTGCCCCACCACGCTGAGCGGAGGCACAATCCATCCCGATTGCGTGACGGCCGTGGAAAAGACCGGCCGGCTGCTGGCCGATCTCGGCCACAAGGTCGACGACTTCAATTTGCCCGAGGGGCTGGATGTCGAGGCGATGATGGCGGCCTGGACCCGTATCGTGGCTTGCGGCACGGCGCTGAGCGTGCGCAGCATCCTGGCCGGCAAGCCGCTGGACCCGGCGATGATCGAGGGGGTGACGCGCGGCGCGCTGAACCTGGCCGACACGCTCTCGGGCGCCGACTACCTGGCGGCGGTCAATGCCATCCACGCCTTCGGGCGGCGCA
>JAGRMU010000468.1:3196-3977 GCA_020441165.1 Sedimentitalea sp. | reverse complement strand
TGCACCACGTCCACATGTCCTTCACCGAGGGCAAGTATGACGGGCGCTTCCTGTTCATGAACGACAAGGCGAACACGCGCGTGGCGCGGGTGCGCTGCGACGTGATGAAGTGCGACAAGATCATCGAGATCCCCAACGCCAAGGCCATTCACGGGCTGCGTCCGCAGAAATGGCCGCGCACCAACTATGTCTTCGCCAACGGCGAGGACGAGGTGCCGATGGTCAACGACGGCCAGATACTCGACGATCCGTCGCAATACGTGAACTTCTACACCGCGGTGAACGCCGACGACATGACCATCGCCTGGCAGGTGATGGTGACCGGCAACCTCGACAACACCGATTGCGACTATGACGGCAAATACGCCTTCTCGACCTCCTACAATTCCGAGATGGGCATGACCCTTGCCGACATGACCGCGGCGGACAAGGACCATGTCGTGATCTTCAACATCGCCGAGATCGAGAAGGGCATCGCGGAGGGCGACTTCATCGAGCTGAACGGCGTCAAGGTGATCGACGGGCGCAAGGGTCAGAACAAGAACTACACCCGCTACGTGCCGATCCCCAACAACCCGCACGGCTGCAACATGGCGCCCGACAAGATCCACCTGTGCATCGGCGGCAAGCTCTCGCCCACGGTCAGCGTGATCGACGTGCGCAAGCTCGACGCGCTCTTCACCGAGGATGCCGATCCGCGCTCCTGCGTGGTGGCCGAGCCAGAGCTGGGCCTGGGGCCGCTTCACACCTGCTTCGACGGCCAGGGCAACGCCTTCACGAC
>JAGRMU010000468.1:0-3127 GCA_020441165.1 Sedimentitalea sp. | reverse complement strand
CGATCATCTCCAAGACCGACGTGCACTACCAGCCGGGCCACAACTCCACCGCCGAGGGCGAAACCCTGGACGCGTCGGACAAGTACTACCTGTCGATGAACAAGTTCTCGAAGGACCGGTTCATCAATGTCGGCCCGCTCAAGCCCGAGAACGAGCAGCTCTTCGTCATCGACGGCGACAACCTGACGCTGGTCCATGACGGCCCGACCTTCGCCGAGCCGCACGATTCGATCCTTGTCCATCGCTCGAAGGTCAATCCGCTGCACGCCTGGAACCGCGACGACCCGATGTGGGAAGACGCGCGGCGTCAGGCCGAGGCGGATGGCGTCGATCTCGATTGGGGTCATGACGAGCCGATCCGCGACGGCAACAAGGTGCGGGTCTACATGCACTCGGTCGCGCCGCAGTTCAGCCTCGAGAGCTTCACGGTGAAGGAGGGCGACGAGGTCACCATCTACGTCAGCAACATGGACGACATCCAGGATCTGACCCACGGGTTCACCATGGGCAATCACGGCGTCGCCATGGAGATCAGCCCGCAGCAGACCGCGTCGGTGACCTTCATCGCGGCCAAGCCCGGCGTCTACTGGTACTACTGCCAGTGGTTCTGCCACGCGCTCCACATGGAGATGCGCGGCCGGATGTTCGTCGAACCGCGGGCAAGCTGACCATGCGGCGCCTCCGGCTCCTGATCGCGATCGGCCTCTCGGTCCTGCTGCCCCTCGGGGCGCGGGCCGAGACGGTGCAGGTTGCGCCGGGGTCGGGGGCGCTGGCCACCGCCATCGCCGGGGCGAGTCCCGGCGATGTGCTGATCCTGATGCCGGGCCTGCACGCGGGCCCGGTCTCCATCGATCGTCCGCTGACCCTGGAAGGTCGCCCGGGCGCGATCCTCGAGGGGAACGGCACCGGCAGCGTCGTCACCGTGACCGGGGATGGCACCGCGATCCGCGGTCTCGAGATCCGCGGCTCGGGCGATGACGGGGCCGAGATCGACTCCGGGGTCAAGCTGGCCCGCACCGCGACCAATGCGCTGGTCGAAGGCAACCGGTTGGTGGGGAACCTGCACGGGATCACCGTGCACGGCGCGCGCGACAGCGTGGTGCGCGGCAACCGCATCGAGGGGCGCCGCGACTTCCGGGTGAACGACCGCGGCAACGGCATCTACGTCTGGAATGCGCCCGGCACGCTGGTCGAGGACAATGACGTGATCTGGGGCCGCGACGGCATCTTCGCCAACGCCTCGCGCGACAACGTGTTTCGGAACAACCTTTTCCGCGACCTGCGCTTTGCCGTCCACTACATGTATACCAACAACTCGCAGGTGATCGGCAATGTCTCGGTCGGCAACACGCTCGGCTTTGCCATCATGTTCTCGAACCGGATCGTTCTGCGCGACAACCTCTCGCTGGCCGACCGCACCCACGGGGTGATGCTGAACTATGCCAACAACGCCGAGGTCACCGGCAACCTGGTGCGCGGCGGTACCCACGAGAAATGCACCTTCATCTACAACGCCCACAAGAACCGGATCGAGGGCAACCGCTTCGAGGCATGCGAGATCGGCATCCACTTCACCGCCGGCTCGGAGCGCAACGAGATCACCGGCAACGGGTTCCTGGGCAACCGGACCCAGGTGAAATATGTCGGCACAAGCCACATGGAGTGGAGCGCCGGGGGGCGCGGCAATTTCTGGTCGGATCACCCGGCCTTCGATCTCGACGGCGACGGGATCGCCGACGGTGCGTTCCGGCCCAACGACCTGATGGACCACATCCTCTGGTCGCAGCCCTCGGCCAAGCTTTTGCTCGGCTCGCCCGCCGTCCAGCTGGTGCGCTGGAGCCAGGCCGCCTTTCCGGCGACGCTGCCCGGCGGGGTGCTGGACAGCGCGCCGCTGATGGCGCCGCCCGAGATCGCGGTGCCGCCCGAGATCGCGGCGATGGAGGCCGAAGCGCTGGCCCGCGGGACAGACAAACAGGAGATGAGCGATGCTGACCTGCTCTCGGGTCACTAGAACCTTCGGCGCCGTCGAGGCGCTCAGGGATGTGAGCCTTTCGGTCGCCGAAGGCGAGCGCGTAGCGCTGCTCGGCCATAACGGCGCGGGCAAGTCGACGTTGATGAAGATCGTGCTCGGCCTGATCCCGGCCAGTTCGGGCGAGGTGCGCGTGGCGGGTGCCGTGCCCGGCAGCCACGCGGCCCGCGAGGCGGCGGCCTACCTGCCCGAGAACGCGGCCTTTCACCCGGCGCTCACCGGGCGCGAACAGATCGCCTTCTACCTGCGCCTGCGGGGCGAGCCGGCGGCCAAGGCCGGCGGGCTGCTGGAACGGGTCGGGCTGGAGCAGGCCGCCGATCGCCGGATCGGCACCTATTCCAAGGGCATGCGCCAGCGCGTGGGCCTCGCCCAGGCGCTGATCGGCCGGCCGCGCCTGATGGTGCTGGACGAGCCGACGAGCGGGCTCGACCCGGTCTCGCGGCGCGAGTTCTACGGCATCCTCGCCGATCTGGCGCGGGACGGCACCGCGATCCTGCTCTCCTCCCACGCGCTGACCGAGGTCGAGGCGCGGACCGACAGGATCGCGATCCTCTCGAAGGGGCAACTGGTGGCGAACGACACGCTCGCCGCGCTGCGCCGCGAGGCGGGGCTGCCGATCCACATCCAGGTCGCCGCCCGGCCCGACACGGTGGGCGATGTCGCGGACCGGCTGTCGGGAACGCGGGTGAACGGCGTGCGGGTCGAGCTGACCTGCGCCCATGCCGACAAGCTCGCCCGGCTCGGCCAGATCGCGGACCTCGGCGGGCTGATCGACGATGTCGAGGTGATCCCGCCCAGCCTCGAGGATCTCTACACCCATTTCAGCAGGAGGGCCGCAGAATGACGCGCGTGTTTGCCGGGGCAGGCACCGAGATGCGCATCGCGATGCGCAACCGCTGGGTCGCGATCGCGGTGGTGATGATGGCGCTCTTCGCGCTGGTCCTGTCGGCGGCGGGCAGCGCGCCGACCGGCCAGATCGGGGCCGACAAGCTGTCGGTCACGGTGGCGAGCCTGACCTCGCTGGCCGTCTACCTCGTGCCGCTGCTGGCGCTGCTGATGTCCTTCGACGCGGTGGCGGGCGAGATCGAGCGCGGCACC
>JAGRMU010000467.1:846-1579 GCA_020441165.1 Sedimentitalea sp. | reverse complement strand
GAGGCGCCGAAGCGGCGCCCGAGGATCTCCAGGTCGTGCCGGCACTCCCGCGCGGCGGCCAGGAAGGCGCCATAGGGCATCAGCGCCGCCCCGGCGTAATAGTTGGCCAGCCCCACCTTGGCGATGGCGCGTGCCGCCTCGCTCTGGAAGCGGGCGAAATCCAGCGTCGCCTCCAGCAGCTTGTCCTGCTCCAGGAACGCCAGTTGCAGCAGCATCTGGAAGACCCGGGTTTCGACCGGCGCCCGCGCCGAGAGGCGCAGCGTCCGGGCGCGCGCGTCGAACTCGCGCAGCGCCTCGACGTCGACCAGCTCCAGCGTCACTCCGAGACCCGCCAGCCGCGTCCGCGCCGCCTCGTGCACGGTACCGGCCTCGCGCCCCTGGAGCGCGAAACGCTCGGCGGCGCGGTCCACCGCGTCGATGTAGTTGTCGCAATAGTGGAAGAAGTCGCGCACCTCGTCCCAGGGGCTGGGCTGGATGCGCGAATCCTCGCGCCCCAGCGCCTCGTCGAGCGAGGCCAGCCGCTCGTGGGTCTGCCGGTAGCTGCGGTGCAGCGCGAGGAAGGCCCGCGCCAGGGTCGGCGCGTTCGAGGCGGTCAGGCGCAGATCGGCCAGCGGCGGCACCGCATCGGCAAAGACCGGATCGGCCAGCGCCTCGCGCATGTCGCTGACCAGCCGCTCGCTGTCCCCGGCGCTCAGCTCGGTGACGTCGATGCCGAATTCCTGCGCCAGCG
The DNA here is from genome assembly GCA_020441165.1 of Sedimentitalea sp. Taxonomy (GTDB): domain Bacteria; phylum Pseudomonadota; class Alphaproteobacteria; order Rhodobacterales; family Rhodobacteraceae; genus JAGRMU01. The sequence goes on along the minus strand of JAGRMU010000467.1, from coordinate 849 downwards.
ACA
>JAGRMU010000467.1:0-824 GCA_020441165.1 Sedimentitalea sp. | reverse complement strand
CGGTTGTTGTTCTCCATCTGGTTGAGATAGGGCAGGGACACGCCCAGCTTGGCCGCGAAGTCCTTCTGGGTCAGGGCCATCCGCGTGCGGATCTCGCGCAGCTTGGTGCCGGCATAGAGCTTCTGGGTGGCCATCGTGGTCCTTAGCGGGTTTGCATGGCGGCCAGCGTAGATTTGCAAACCCGGCCCGGCAAGAGGGCGGGCGCGGATTTCAGCGCTCGAGGCCCAGTTGCCGCGCCCGCCAGATCACCACGTAGATCGAGAGGACCGCCAGCAGCCCGGTCGCGAGCATGATGTAGAGCAGCAGCAGGGCGCCGCTGCCCGGGGTCAGGACCGATCCGGCCAGGGCGCTGAGTGCCGCGCCCCCGGCGAGCATGATCGCCCCGCTCAGCCCCGACGCGGTGCCGGCGATATGCGGGCGCACCGACATCGCGCCGCTGGCCGCGCTCGGCAATGCCAGCCCGTTGCCGAGGCCGACGAGGGTCATCAGCCCGAAGAAGCTGGGCGCCGAGCCCAGACCGGCCCACAGGATCGCGATGTTCAGCACCAGCCCGACGCAGATCGCAACGCAGCCCCACAGGACCATGCGGTTGATCCCGAAGCGTACGGAATAGCGCCCGGTGAGGAAATTGCCGACGAAATAGCCCACCGCCGGCGCCCCGAAATAAAAGCCGAGCTGCGCCGCCGAGAGGCCGAACACCTCGGTGCCCACGAAGGGCGCGCCGCCGAGATAGGCAAAGAACGCCCCCGAGCTGAGCGCCGCCGCCATCGTGTAGCCCCAGAAGCGCGGGCTGCGCAGAAGCTCGGGATATTCGCGGAACTGCG
>JAGRMU010000466.1 GCA_020441165.1 Sedimentitalea sp. | reverse complement strand
AGGAGCTCGCAGCACTGGCCCGCACTGATCCGCGCATCGTCGTGGCCACTGCCGATCTGGCCACCGCCAACCGGACCAACGATTTCAAGGATGAACACCCGGACCGGTTCATCGATTTCGGCATTGCCGAAAAGAACATGATCACCGCCGCCGCGGGCATGGCCGCCTGCGGGATGGTGCCCTATGTGGCGACCTTCGCCAGCTTCAGCGCCATCCTTGCTGCCGAGCAGATCCGTACCGATTGCGCCTATCCCCGCCTGCCGGTACGGGTGATCGGCACCCATTCGGGCATGTCGATGGGCTTCTACGGCACCTCGCATCATGCGCTGGAAGATCTCGGAATGCTGCGCGTGATGGCCGATCTGACGGTGATCTGCGCCACCGACGCCAATCACCTGCGCGCCATCCTGCGCCGATCGGTCGATCATCCGGGCGCGATGTACATCCGCCTTGGCCGCGGCCGCGATCCCGAGGTCTATTCCGCCGTTCCGGACCTGGAGATCGGCAAGGCGATCCGGCTGCGCGAGGGCGGGGATCTCACCATCATCGCCACTGGCAGCCAGGTGCGGGCCGCGCTGGATGCCGCCGAGGCGCTGGCCGCCGACGGGCTCTCGGTGCGGGTGGTCGACATGCACACGATCAGCCCGCTAGACCGCGCCGAGGTGGCGTCCGCCGCCCGCGAGACCGGAGCGATCCTGACGGTCGAGGAACACAACATCACCGGCGGCCTCGGCACTGCCGTGGCCGAGGTGCTGGTCGATCTGCCGCGCATCCGGTTTCGGCGCCACGGGGTGCCGGACCGCTATGTCGAGGTCGGCCCACCGGCGGCGCTTTATGCACACTACCTGCTGGATGCGCCGGGCGTCGCGCAGGTGGCGCGCGACGTCCTGTCCGGCTGATCCGCAAGACCCCCGCGCCCGAGAGGAGAACCCAGATGTGGAGCAACGCCAAGGATCGCGCCCTGCGGGAACGGGCGGCCGCGGTCATCCCCGGCGGCATGTACGGGCACCAGTCCACTGCCCTGCTGCCCGAGGGGTTCCCGCAGTTCTTCAGCCATGCCGAGGGCACTCGCATCACCGATGTCGACGGCAACGTCTACATTGATTTCATGTGCGCCTATGGACCCAATCTGCTCGGCTATGGCCACCCCGACATCCAGCGCGCCGTAGCCGAGCAACAGGCCCGCATCGACACCTCGACCGGCCCGTCGCCGTTGATCGTCGAGCTGGCAGAGACGATGGTGTCGATGGTGTCGCATGCCGACTGGGCGATGTTCTGCAAGAACGGATCCGACGCGACGACCATGGCGCTGATGGTGGCGCGCGCCTATCGCGGCAAGCG
>JAGRMU010000465.1 GCA_020441165.1 Sedimentitalea sp. | reverse complement strand
AGGAGCTCGCAGCACTGGCCCGCACCGATCCACGCATCGTCGTGGCCACTGCCGATCTGGCCACCGCCAACCGGACCAACGATTTCAAGGACGAACACCCGGACCGGTTCATCGATTTCGGCATTGCCGAAAAGAACATGATCACCGCCGCCGCGGGCATGGCCGCCTGCGGGATGGTGCCCTATGTGGCGACCTTCGCCAGCTTCAGCGCCATCCTTGCTGCCGAGCAGATCCGCACCGATTGCGCCTATCCCCGCCTGCCGGTACGGGTGATCGGCACCCATTCGGGCATGTCGATGGGCTTCTACGGCACCTCGCATCATGCGCTGGAAGATCTCGGAATGCTGCGCGTGATGGCCGATCTGACAGTGATCTGCGCCACCGACGCCAATCACCTGCGCGCCATCCTGCGCCGATCGGTCGATCATCCGGGTGCGATGTACATCCGCCTTGGCCGCGGCCGCGATCCCGAGGTCTATGCCGCCGTTCCGGACCTGGAGGTTGGCAAGGCGATCCGGCTGCGCGAGGGCAGGGATATCACCATCATCGCCACTGGCAGCCAGGTGCGGGCCGCGCTGGATGCCGCCGAGGCGCTGGCCGCCGACGGGATCTCGGTGCGGGTGGTCGACATGCACACGATCAGCCCTCTGGACCGCGCCGAAGTGGCGTCCGCCGCCAGCGAGACCAGCGCGATCCTGACGGTCGAGGAACACAACATCACCGGCGGACTCGGCACTGCCGTGGCCGAGGTGCTGGTCGATCTGCCGCGCATCCGGTTCCGGCGCCACGGGGTGCCGGACCGCTATGTCGAGGTCGGCCCACCGGCAGCGCTTTACGCACAATACCTGCTGGATGCGCCGGGCGTCGCGCAGGTGGCGCGCGACGTCCTGTCCGGCTGATCCGCAAGACCCCCTTCGCCCGAGAGGAGAACCCAGATGTGGAGCAACGCCAAGGATCGCGCCCTGCGGGAACGGGCGGCCGCGGTCATCCCCGGCGGCATGTACGGGCACCAGTCCACCGCCCTGCTGCCCGAGGGGTTCCCGCAGTTCTTCAGCCATGCCGAGGGCACCCGCATCACCGATGTCGACGGCAACGTCTACATCGACTTCATGTGCGCCTATGGTCCCAATCTACTCGGCTATGGCCATCCCGACATCCAGCGCGCCGTAGCCGAGCAACAGGCCCGCATCGACACTTCGACCGGCCCGTCGCCTTTGATCGTCGATCTGGCCGAGGCGATGGTGTCGATGGTGTCGCACGCCGACTGGGCAATGTTCTGCAAGAACGGATCCGACGCCACGACCATGGCGCTGATGATGGCGCGCGCCTATCGCGGCAAGCG
>JAGRMU010000464.1:1985-2213 GCA_020441165.1 Sedimentitalea sp. | reverse complement strand
GCCTACCCGTCCTTCGAGGCGGGGCGCAAATACCTGGCGCCGGGCCTCTTCGGCCCCTGCGGCTATGGCCTGCCCTCCATCGTCGGCGCCAAGATCGGCTGCCCGGACGTGCCGGTGGTGGGTTTCGCCGGCGACGGCGCCTTCGGCATCGCGGTGACCGAGCTGACCGCCATCGGCCGCCCCGAATGGCCGGCGATCACCATGATCGTCTTCCGCAACTACCAGTGG
>JAGRMU010000464.1:0-1928 GCA_020441165.1 Sedimentitalea sp. | reverse complement strand
CTGGACGAGGGCGTCTCCTATGCCGGCATCGCCAAGGCCTGCGGGCTGCAGGGCGTGCAGGCGCGGACCATGGACGAGCTGACCTCGGCGCTCAACACGGCGATCACCGACCAGATGAAGAACGGCCGCACCACGCTGATCGAGGCGCTGATCAACCAGGAACTGGGCGAGCCCTTCCGCCGCGACGCGATGAAGAAGCCGGTGGCGGTGGCCGGCATCGACGCCGCCGACATGCGCCCGCAAGCCGGGGCGTGAGGCCGGCGCCGGGGCAAGGGGGCCGCACCGGCCCCCTTGCTCAGCCGAGCGCCAGCGTGACGGTGGTGGCCGCCACGATGTCCGCGGCGCTCGCCCCCCGGCTCAGATCGCAGACCGGGCGGCGGAAACCCTGCAGGATCGGCCCCAGCGCCTGCGCCCCGGCCAGTTCCTGCGCCAGCTTGTAGGCGATGTTGCCCGCATCCAGAGACGGAAAGACCAGCACATTGGCATTCCCCGCGCCCAGCCCCTTCTTCGCCGCCACGGCCGGGTTCAGCGCCGCGTCGGCCTGCACCGGGCCGGCAAAGCCGGTGGCCTCGGCAGCGGCGCGCACCAGGTCGACGCTGGCCCCCGCGCCCGAGCTGCCGGTGGAAAAGGACAGCAGCGCCACCCGCGCCTCCCCCAGCAGCGCCGCGCCCGAGGCCGCCGAGGCGCGGGCGATGGCGGCCAGGGTGGCGGCGTCCGGGGCGACGTTCACCGCGCAATCGGCGAAGATCATCTCGCGCCCGTCCGGAAACAGCATCAGGAAGAACGAGGACGGCGTCTCGATCCCGTCGGCAAGGCCGATGCCGATGGCCGCCGCCTCGATCACCCGCCGCGTCGGCGCATCCGCCCCGGCCACCATCGCATCGGCCTGCCCCGCCGCGACCATCGCCGCCGCCCGGTACAGCGGCTTGCGCAGCAGCCGCCGGGCCAGCGCCGGGACCATGCCGCGCGCCGCGACCAGCGCCGCCTCGAGCCCGGCATCCGGCTCGGCGAGGCTCACGGGCAGGCAGATCCCGTCGCCCTCCAGCCGCGCCATCGCTTCGGCCACCCGCGCCTCGCCCGCCTCGGGAAAGACCACGCGGGCCTGCCGCGCCCGCGCGCGCTTGGCCAACCGTTCCAGAACCGACATGCCATTCCCCCACTGCCGCAGCCGAAGGAGCCCGAAATGACCGAACCCGTCAAGATCAACCGCGGCCTCAAGGGGGTCTATTTCGAACGCTCCGGGGTCAGCGACATCGACGGCGCCGCCGGCACGCTCAGCTATCGCGGCTATTCGATCCACGATCTCGCGACGCAATCGAGCTTCGAGGAAGTCGCTCATCTGCTGATCTTCGGCGAACTGCCCACCGCAACCGAACTGGCCGCGTTCGACACCCGCCTCAAGGCCGCCCGCACCCTGCCAGACGCGATCCACGGCATCATCGCCGCCTGCAAACACGGCCACCCGATGGACGTGCTGCGCACCGCCGTCTCGGCGCTGGCGGCGCTGGAGCCGGCCAGCCAGAACACCGGCGAGGAGGCGTTCGTCGAGAACGGCATACGGCTCACCGCGCAGTTGCCGGTCCTCGTCGCCGCCCATGAGGCGATCCGGAACGGCCGCGCCCCGGTCGCCCCCGATCCGCACCTCTCCCACGCCGCCAACTGGCTCTGGATGCTGAAGGGCGAGCGCCCCAGCGCCGAGGCCGCACGGCTGGCCGATGTCGATTTCATCCTCCATGCCGAGCATGGCGCCAACGCCTCCAGCTTCGCCGCCCGCGTCACCGTCAGCACCGAGGCGAACCTGCACGGCGCCATCACCGCCGCCCTCTCGACGCTGGCCGGCCCGGCCCATGGCGGCGCCGCCGAGGACGTGATGAAGATGGTGCGCGAGATCGGCAGCCCCGAGAACGCCGAGGCCTATGTCAAGGCCA
>JAGRMU010000463.1:1417-4045 GCA_020441165.1 Sedimentitalea sp. | reverse complement strand
GCGCCGTCCCCGACCAGCAGGCTGAGGGTGCTGCCGATGTCGCGGATCGGCAGGTTCAGCGCCGCGGCGCGGTCGCGGTCGATGGTCACGACCACCTCCTGCGAGTTGAAGGCCAGCGAGTTCTGAACCACGATGAACTGGCCGGTCGCCTCGGCCCGCTGCCGGATCGTCTCGGTCACCTCGAACACCCGGTCGGCAGATCCGGTGGACTGCACCACCATCGCGATCGGCAGACCGCCGCCCGAGCCCGGCAGGGTCGGCGGCGAGAAGACCAGCGGGCGCACCCCCGACACCGCGTCAAGACGCGACTGGATGTCGGCCTGGATCTCCTTCTGCGAGCGCTCGCGGACCGCCCAGTCGTCGAAGGCCCAGAGCATGATCGCCGAATTGGTGCCGCCGCCGAAGCCGACGATGGAGAAGTTGATGTCGAGCTCGGGGAGGTCCTTGGTCAGCGCGCGCATCTGGTCGGTATAGAGCGAGGTATAGTCCGAGGTCGCGTAGCTGGGCGCGTTGACCAGCGAGAAGAGCGCGCCCACGTCTTCCTCGGGCGCCAGCTCGCTGGAGGTGTTGACGAACATGAACCCGGTCAGCCCGACCAGCACCATCACCATCAGGAACGTCACCGGCCGATAGTCCAGCGAGCGCGACACGCGCCGTTCGTACCAGTTCGCCAGGCGGTCGAAGCTGCGGTCGACCGCCTTCTGGAAGCGGCTGTGCCCGCCCCGCTTCAGCAGCCGCGCTGCCATCATCGGCGTGATGGTCAGCGCCACGATGCCCGAGATCACCACGGCGCCCGCGAGGGTGATGGCAAACTCGGCGAAGAGCGCGCCGGTCAGGCCGCCGGTGAAGAGCAGCGGCGCGAACACCGCGGCCAGGGTGATGGTCATGGCGATCACCGGTCCGGTGATCTCCTGCATGCCCTTGAAGGCCGCCTGCTTCGGGGTCATCCCCTCCTCGATGTGGCGGTGCACGTTTTCCACGACCACGATGGCGTCGTCCACCACCAGCCCGATCGCCAGCACCATCGCCAGCAGGGTCAGCAGGTTGATCGAAAAGCCTGCCATGTACAGGATGAAACTGACCCCGATCAGCGACAGCGGGATCGTCACGATCGGCATCAGCACCGAGCGCGGCGAGCCGAGGAACAGCAGGATCACCACGACGACGATGGCGACCGCCTCGGCGATGGTCTTGAACACCTCCTCGATCGACGCGCTGATCGCCTCGGTGGCGTCATACATCAAGGTCAACGTCATGCCTTCGGGCAGGCTGGCGCGGATCGCCGGCAATTCGTCGATCACCGCGCGGGCGGTGTCCAGCGGGTTGGCCGCGGGGGTCGGAAAGACGCCGATGAAGATCCCGCGCTCGCCGTTGAAGTTCACGATGGTGTCGTCGCTCGCGGCGGCCAGTTCGACCTCGGCCACGTCGCGCAGCCGCACCACGCCATCCTCGGACGTGCCGAGCGGCAGCGCGCCGAACGCCTCGGGCGTCTGCAGCGTCGACTGGACCGAGATCGGATAGGCGACGAACTCGTTCTGCGTCTTGCCGGGCGCGGCCAGGAAGTTCGAGGCGTTGATCGCGTTCATCAGCTCCGAGGCGGTGACCCCGCGCGAGGCGAGCTTCAGAGGGTCGACCCAGATTCGCATGGAATATTCCGACGCGCCCATGATCTGGATCTCGGCGACGCCCTCGATGGTGGACATGCGCGGCCTAATCACCCGGTCGATATACTCGGTCAGCTGCTCGGAGGTCATGTTGGGGTTCTGCATCGCCAGGTACATGGTGGCGAAGTTGCGCCCGGTGCCCTTGACGATGGTCGGATCCTCGGCGTCCTGGGGCAGCTGGCCGCGCACCTGCTGCACCTTGGACATGACCTCGGTCAGGGCGACGTCGGGATTGGCGCCCAGCTTCATCCGCACCGTCACCGTGCTGACCGACGGTCGGCTGGACGAGCTGACATAGTCGATGTTCTCGGTGGTCGAGACCGCGCTGGAGATCGGGGCGCTGATGAAGCCCTGGATCAGCTCGGCGCTGGCGCCGGGATAGACCGTGGTGACGGTGATCACGGTCTCCTCGACCTCGGGGTACTCGCGCACCGGCAGGTTGAAGAGGCCCTGGAAGCCCAGAAGCAGGATCAGCGCACCCAGAACCGTCGACAGGACCGGGCGGCGGATGAAGATGTCCGAGATGCTCATGGACGCGGTGCCTCCGAAGCGTCGGCCTCGGTCGCCGTCGATGCGGTCGCGTCGTCCCCGGGCGCGGGTTCGGCTGCGGCGGGCGCCTCGCCGGTTGCAGCGGGGGCCGCGTCGTCCATGGCGAATTTCGCCTTGACCGCCTCCGGCACCACCGAATTGTCGGGAATGACCGGCGTTCCGTTGGACAGCCGGTTCTGGCCCGCGATCACCACCCGGTCGCCGGCCTGCAACCCCTTGACGATCTCGACGGCGCCGCCCGAGCGCCGGCCGGTGGTCACGAAGACCTGGCGCGCGACCAGCTTGCCTTCCTCCGCCTCGTCCTGTCGCACGGCGAAGACGTGATCCCCGTAGAGGCTGGCGACGATGGCGGTCTGGGGCACCGAAAGGATCTCCGTCTCTTTCGGCAATTGCACCTCGACCTGCACGAACTGGC
>JAGRMU010000463.1:0-1360 GCA_020441165.1 Sedimentitalea sp. | reverse complement strand
GAGGGGTTGACGCGCGGGTCGATGCCCTCGATCCGGCCGCTCAGCCCCGGATCGGTCTCCCGCGCGCGCACAACGACGGGCTGGCCGATCGCGACCAGGTCGATCTGCTGTTCCGGAACGGTGAAATCGACATAGAGCGTATCGAGGTTCTGCAGCGTCGCGACCACCGCGCCGGGGGTCACGTAGGTGCCCAGATCCACCCGCGGAATGCCGATGGTGCCGTCGAACGGCGCATAGAGCCGCTTGGTGTCCAGCACCGCCTCGAGCTTGGTCACCTGCGCGGCGGAGCTTTCCGAGCGGGCCTGCGCCTCGTCCAGGGTGACGCCGGAAATCACACCCCGGCCCTCCAGCTCGCGGGTGCGCTCCAGCGCTTGCGCGTCCAGCCGCGCCTGGGTCCGCTGCGCCGCCAGATCAGCGACCTGCACCGTGTCGTCCAGCCGGATCAGCAGATCGCCCTGCTTGACCTGCTGGTTGGCCGCGAACTTCAGCTCCTTGACGATGCCGGCCGCCTCGACGGTCAGCTCGACACCGTTGCGGGCGTCGACGGTGCCGATCGCCGACAGCACCGGCGTCCAGTCCTGCGGCGTGACCTCGTAGACCGGCACCGTGACCGGCGGGATCTGCCGGGTTGCGAAGAACTCGGTGATCATCCGGGCGCGGAACTGGTTGAATCCGACGATGCCGGCGCCGATCGCGCCCAGAAGGACGACGGCTATGAACAGGCGCTTTTTCATCTTGGGGAAGTCCTCGGGATGTCTCGGCTTGCGGTTGCGACTCTGGTCAGCGGGTGCGTGGTCATGTCAGCTGTTTCGCTCCGGCATCATCGCCTTGGCAACCGGCGCGCCGCTGATGGGCTGCCGGCGCGGTTCCGGTTCCGCCAAGAGCGGACGCGTCCGGTAGGACAGATAGGACAGGCAGGCGGTCGCTCCAAGGATCGGGATCAGCACCGACAGCGCGGTCAGCGGATCGGCAAACGCCGCGGCAACGCTGCCCATGACCAGCCCGGCCCCCATCTGCAGGAAGCCCATCAGCGAGGAGGCCGCCCCGGCGATTTGCGGAAACGGGGCCAGCGCGGCGGTCGACATCGCCGGCAGGACGAAGGCGATGCCGAAGGTATAGACCGCGACCGGCCCCATCACCCCGATCAGATCCGGCGTCCGTAGCAACAGCGTCAGGAACAGCAGGCTGCCGGCCCCGATGAAGCCCAGTCCCGGCACCACCAGGCGATGGGCGCTGAACCGCTTCATCAGCTGGCGCACGACCAGCGCGCCGACGAAGAAGCTGCCCGATTGCAGCAGCATCGCAACGCCGAACCCGGTCGGGGACAGCCCGAGCTGCTGCATCAGCACGAAGGGCAGGA
>JAGRMU010000462.1:3882-4135 GCA_020441165.1 Sedimentitalea sp. | reverse complement strand
CGCCTCGGCCGTGAAGAACCGCGTCGCGCCGGCCCCGTAGCCGAGTCCGATCAAGGCGAAGAACGGCAGGGTGCGCAGGAAGATCTCGAGCATGGCGCAGGGGTAACGACAAGGCCGGGCCGCTGCAAGGTGGCGCGATCCGTGCGGACGCGGCCGGTGCGCGCCGCTTGCCGGTGGGGTCCGGGCGTGCCAGGCTGCAGCGCGGAGGCAGAAGGAGCGGGCGCATGGAGGACCGGCGCGCCATGGAAGAGCT
>JAGRMU010000462.1:3222-3738 GCA_020441165.1 Sedimentitalea sp. | reverse complement strand
GCAAGCGGCTCGAGATCAGGTCCCTGGGGATCTCGGGCGATCTGGCCTGGTGCCTGTGCGCGTTCCGGGACGGCGAGGCCGCTGGCGAGGGCGAGTCGCTCAGCGTGCTGGACCGCCAGGCGGATGGCGGCTGGCTGATCCGGATGTGCAGCCTGACGCCCTAACCGGAACCGATCAGGATGCCCGCCGCCAGCACCAGCGCGCCGCCCAGCACCACCTGGAAGGTGGCGCGGAAGAACGGGGTTTCCATGTAGCGGTTCTGGATCCAGGCGATTGCCCAGAGCTCGACGAAGACCACGATGATGGCGATGATGGTGGCGGTCCAGAAATCCGGGATCAGGTAGGGCAGCGCGTGGCCCAGCCCGCCCACCGTGGTCATGATCCCCGAGGCCAGCCCGCGCTTGACCGGCGAGCCACGCCCCGACAGCTCGCCGTCGTCCGAGGCGGCCTCGGTGAAGCCCATCGAGATGCCCGCGCCCACCGAGGCGGCGACCCCGACGAGGAAGGTGGTCCAGG
>JAGRMU010000462.1:1034-3189 GCA_020441165.1 Sedimentitalea sp. | reverse complement strand
AGATCGGCGCCAGGGTCGAGACCGACCCGTCCATCAGCCCGGCGAGGCCCGGCTGCACCCAGGTCAGGATGAACTGGCGGTGGGCGGCAGCGTCCTCGTCGCTGCGGGTGTCGACGTCGAGATGCTCCTCGGCCAGCTCGCCGGCCGCCGCCTGATGGCCGGCCTCGGCGGCGGCCAGATCGCCCAGCAGCTTGCGGGTCGCGGCGTCGGTGGTGCGGGCGGCGGCGGCGAGATAGAAGCGCTCGGCGTCGCGCTCCATCAACTCGGCCTCCTCGCGGATCCGCTCGATCCCGAGATTCTCGACCAGCCAGACCGGGCGCCGGTTGTAGTAGCCCGCCACGTGCTCGCGCCGGAGCAGCGGGATGGTCGGTCCGAACCGCGCCTCGTGCAGCGCGATCAGCCGGGCGCGATGCTCGTCCTCCTCGGCGGCCATGCCTTCGAACAGTTTTGCGCTGGACGGGTAATCGGCGCGCAGCCGCTCGGCATAGCCGCGATAGATGCGCGCGTCGTCCTCCTCTGACGAGATCGCCAGCGCCAGGATCTCCTGCTCGGAGAGATCCCGGAAGCGTTTGCGTTGCGCCAGAAACCGCATGTCGTCTCCTGCCCTGGATGGCCCTGCCAAGTAATATGCGGCAAGGCGGCAAATACAACCCGGCAACAGGTTCATGTTGTCGAAACTGAACCCATCGGTTTAACTGGGCCAGCGAGGGAGCCGAGGAGTCGCCATGCCGCCAGCCGCCGCCATCCTGCGCACCGGGCGCAAGTTCGACCAGGTTCTGGAGGGCGCGCGCGAGGTGTTCCTGGCGGACGGGTTCGAGGGGGCCAGCGTCGACGACATCGCCCGCGCGGCCGGCGTGTCCAAGGCGACGCTCTACAATTATTTCCCCGACAAGCGGCTGCTGTTCATGGAGGTGGCGACCACCGAATGCCGGCGCATGGCCGACCGGGCGCTGGACCTGATCGGGGCCGAGGCGCCGCCGCGCCAGGTGCTGACCATCGCCGCCGGGCAGATCGTGCCCTTCCTGCTGTCGGATTTCGTGCAGAAGGTGTTCCGCATCTGCGTGGCCGAGCGCGAGCGCTTCCCCGAGCTCGGCCGCGCCTTCTATGCCTGCGGCCCGGAGATGGGGCGATCACGGCTGATCGAGTATCTGGCCAAGGCCGTGGCGCGCGGCGAGCTGGAGATCGACGATCTGGAGATGGCGGCCGAGCAGTTCAGCGAGCTCTGCAAGGCCAAGCTCTGGGCGCGGGCGGTGTTCGGCATCCAGTCCAGCTTTTCGCAGGCCGAGATCGACGACGTGGTCCGCAACGCGGTCGATACCTTCCTCGCCCGCTACGGCACCTAGTCGAGGCGACGCACCAGCAGCTGGTTGCCATCGCCGCGCTTGGTCTCGAACACCTTCAGCGCCGCCACCAGGTCGCTCAGCTTGCGCTTGCCGTAGCTGCGGGTGTCGAAATCGGGGTTGGCGGCGGTGATGAACTGGCCGAGCGGACCCAGCGCATACCAGTCGTCCTCCTGGTCGATGGCGTCCATCGCCTTGAGAATGAGATCGCGCGCATCGCTCAGCGACTTGCCGGCGGCGGCCGGCTTGGCGCTGGGGGTCTGCTCGGGCGCGGCGCCCTCCAGGTTCTCCAGGTAGATGAACCGCTTGCAGGCCTTCACGAAGGCCGAGGGGGTCTTGCGCATGCCCATGCCGAAGACGTCCAGCCCCTGCTCGCGGATGCGGCTGGCCAGACGGGTGAAATCGCTGTCCGACGAGACCAGCACGAAGCCGTCGAAGCGCCCCGAATGCATCAGGTCCATGGCGTCGATCACCAGCGCGATGTCGCTGGCGTTCTTTCCCACGGTGTTCGCCGGCTGGTGATGGGGCACGAGGCCGAACTCGGCCTGGACCTTGGACCAGCCCGCCATCTGCTGGCTGGAGAAATCGCCGTAGCAGCGCCGCACCGAGGCCTCGCCCAGCGAGGCGATCTCGTCGAAGATCGCCTTGGTGTATTTCGGCGAGGTGTTGTCGGCGTCGATGAGGACGGCAAGAAGCGGGGATTGCGAGGGATTCGTCATGCGCCTGCCTAGCGCAGCGCCGCGCCGCTCACAACTGCCGATACATGACCAGCGCGTCGACGAAGCCCTGCTGGGGGTGGCGGAAGGCGCCGGGCA
>JAGRMU010000462.1:730-856 GCA_020441165.1 Sedimentitalea sp. | reverse complement strand
CCGCAGTTGCACACATGGGCGCCGCCGCCCGGCTGGTTCGTCTTGAGGTAATAGCTGCCCAAGGGAACGCCGTCCCTTTCGGCCAGCCAGGTGCCGTGATCGGCGCCGGTCCAGTAGGCCAGCGCC
>JAGRMU010000462.1:0-587 GCA_020441165.1 Sedimentitalea sp. | reverse complement strand
CGCTCCTTGTCGCCTCTGCCGGCAGGTTGGAGCATTTATCGCGTGTTTTCAACGCCGGGATGAGGCAGGATCGGGAAAACGGACAGAGTGGAGAGCAACATGACCGGAAGAGGGACATCCCGCGCCGCGATCCTGGCGGCGCTGGTTCTGGCGGGGTGCGCAAGCGCGCCCGAACCCATCGCCCCGGAGGCGGATCCTTTCGCCGACAACCCCACGGCCACCGCCTGCCTCAGCGAGGAGCAGAAGGCGCTGGTCGGCCAGAGCGCGGCGGTGGCCGAGGCGCAGCTGCCCGCGGCGGCCCGGATCCTCGCGCCGGACACGGTCTACGAGCAGAACTACCTGCCGAACCGGGTCAATGCCGATCTCGACCGGCGCGGCACCGTAGTCCGCATGTGGTGCGGCTGACCTGCCCGGCTCACGGGTCGCGATAGATGCGGTGGCAGTCGAGGCAGGCCTCGACGAGGCGCGGCAGGGTGCGGCGGATGTCTTCGTAGCGGTCGACATCGAGCTGGCGCGCGGCGCGCTCGGCCGCCCGGGCCCGGTCGCGGAAATCGCCCTTGTAGGTCCAGATCAGCGGCCGCGCCCGG
>JAGRMU010000082.1:9924-42999 GCA_020441165.1 Sedimentitalea sp. | reverse complement strand
GGCAGGAGCGGCGGCTGCAGGAGCTGGGCTGAGCGAAGGCCGGAACGGCTGATGTGGAAGGCAATCGGGAACCCGAACCGGATGCGCTAGAGGGTGATCGGATCAAGCTCCATGATCCGCTCCTTTCACCTCATGACGGCCGTCCCCGGTCGGCCATGAGGCTCATCGCCGGGCAGCCACCTCGTCCATTCCCGCGCTTCCATTCTGGCCGTGGTTCGACGCGTTGACCAGAGGGGGAAACGAAACCCGAGGCCACCGGGACCTTCAGCGCGCTGCCGTCCCCGGTCGCTGATGCGGCCGCTACCCATGCCGCCATGGCGCTACGTGCCCGGAACGTCTCGTCGGTCCCGCTGTCGGGGGCGCGTCGCGCGAGGCAACGGGCCGGATCTTGCGATGCCCGAGCGGCGTCTGCCCCGTCGCCTTGCGGATGGCGCGGGCGAAATGCGCCGGCGATGTCCCGAAAGCGTGTGCCGCCCCGGCTCGATGCGCGCTGAACGCTTCTGACGCTCGTGCGCAGAAAACAGGCCACGCCGAGATCGATCCGGCAAGGGGCCGTCAGGGGTCCGCGAAGAGCGAGACCAGGTCGACCTTGCTCGGGCGGCCGCGGGAGAGGTCGAGATTCGCCTGGATGTGACCCAGGTGTTCGGACATGAGGCGGGCGGCCGCCGCGCCGTCGCGGGTGCGCAGCGCCTCCAGGATCAGCGCGTGGTCGTCGTCGCGGCAATTGTCGGTCCCCGCGGCGCCGAAGATACCGATGATCAGCGAGGTCCGGGTCACCAGTTCCTTGACCATGCGCTCCATCACGCGGTTGGCGGCGATGCTGGCGAGCACCACGTGGAACTGGCCGGAGAGGCGGATCGCCTCGTGCCGGTTGTCGGATCCGTGGGCGAGATGTTCCTGCTCCAGATGGGCGCGGAGCGTGGCAACGTCCGCCGCGCTGGCCCGCTCGGCGGCCAGCATGGCGACGTTCGGCTCGATCATCAGGCGCGATTCGAACACCTCGCGCGCCTCCTCGGCCGAAGGGCTGGCCACGAAGGCGCCGCGATTGGAGTGCAGCTCGACGACCTGGCGGCTGGCCAGCAGCAGCAGGCTCCGGCGCACCCGCATCCGCCCGACGCCGAAGGCCTCGCAGAGCGCCGATTCGGACAGTTTCGCACCGGGAGGCAGGCGCTGATCGATCACCGCATCGAAAATCCGGTCGACGATCTCGGCCTCGGTCGTCTCGGTCAGGGAGCCTTTCGGCGCGCTTTCGTCTGCAAACATAACGGCTTTCACCTCGGGCGCAGGGGGCGGGGGCAGGCTAGACCACCGGGCGCCCCGTCGACAATCGGCCAAATTGCCGACAAATGTGTTGACAAGATTGTTAACAATAAAGTTCCCTAGCGTCACCACGTCTTTTCCCGTCGATGCGGGAAAGGCGGGATGTCTTTCAGGGAGATCAACAGATGAAACGTCGCACGATGCTGAGAGCCACCGCCCTTGCGGCCGTGGCGAGCCTTGCCTTCTCGGGGCTGGCCCATGCCGAGAACCCGGTCCTGAAGATCGGTTTCGTCGGGGTCACCAGCGGCCCCGCCGCCGCCTGGGGGACCTCGAACCAGCGGTCGATGGAGACCCGCGCCGCCTGGATCAACGAGACCGGCGGTGTCGAGATCGGCGGCACGGTCTATGACGTCGAGATCGTCGCCTTCGACGATCAGAAGGATCCCAAGCGCGCCATCGCCGGCATGGAGAAGATGGCGCAGGACGGCATCCATTACGTCGTCGGGCCCAATGTCGACGACGGCGCCGCCGCGGTGCGCCCGGTGGCCGAGCAGAACGGGATCATCTACTTTCCCTATGCCTTCCCGAAAGAGCTCTACACGCCGCCGGCGTCCAATGCTGTGCTCGGGATGGTCGCGAACTACCAGTCGGGGCCCGCGATCTACAAATACCTGATCGAGAATCACGGCATCAAGAAGGTGGCCTTTGTCGCCGCCAACGAATCCGACCCGCTCTCGCAGCGCGACGGCGGCGTCGCAGCGGCGAAGGAGCTGGGGCTTGAGATGGTCTCGGACAGCGTGACCTACCAGGTCGACACCACCGACTTCACCCCGGTCCTGCTGCCGGTGATCCAGACCCAGCCCGATCTCCTGGTCCTGTCGGGGGTCTCGCCCGCCAACGCGCCGCAGCTGATTCGCTCGGCCCGCGAGCTGGGCTATACCGGCCTCATCTCGACGGAAACCGCGCAGGACGCGGGCGTTCTGCAGGAAGGCGCCGGAGAGCTTGCCGACGGCTTCATCTCGGTCGGCGGCGCCTCGACGCCCGAGCTGGCCTCGGACATGATGCGCGAGTTCGTGGATCGCTATGTCGCGATGTTCGGCGAATACAACGACGAGTCGAACACCAAGGTCTACGCGCTCGAGTACATCCTGGAGACGCTGAAGGCGAACCCGGCGGCCATCGAGGATGTCGAGGCGTTCAAGACCACGATGGACACGTTCGAGGCCCCGAACCCCTTCATGGTGGGTGATGCCAAGCTGACCTATGTCGGCATGACCTCCTTCGGACAGAAGCGCCAGCTGTCGGTGCCGCTGGTGGTGAACGAGTTCCGCGGCGGCGCGTTCGAGACGCTGTTCGTGGCGCAGGTCGACTGACCGGGCGCCGCAGCGTCTCGCGGGGTCCGGGCCGTCACCCGCCGGACCCCGCTCCAGCAAGGGGTTTTCCATGGAACAGATCCTCGTCAACGGCCTCTATCTCGGCGCGCAATACGCGCTGATCGCGCTGGGGCTGACGCTGATCTTCTCGCTGATGAACGTGCTCAACTTCGCGCACGGGCAGATGTACGTGCTCGGCGGGTTCGTCACCTACACCATCGTCAGCCAGCTCGGCCTGCCCTTCATCGTCGGGCTGATCGGTTCGGCGGTCACCCTCGCGGTCGTCGGGGCGATGATCGAGAAGTTCCTGTTCCGCCCGGTGATCCGAAGATCGCACCGCGAGGAAAGCACGATGCTGCTGGCGGCGGGCATCGCCTTCTTCCTCGACGCGGTGATCCTGCTGCTGTTCGGCGAGAAGCAGCGCGGCGTGCCGAAGATCATCAACGGCGTCTTCAACTGGGATTTCCGCATCATCATGCCCTATGACCGGATCCTGATCGGGGTCCTGGCGATCGCGATGATCGCGGCCTTCATCCTCTTCATGCAGTATTCCCGCGCCGGGCGGGCGATGCGCGCGCTGGCCCAGGACCGGGTCGCGGCGCAACTGATGGGGGTCGATGTCGACCGCTACTCTATGATCGGCTTCGCGCTCGGCGCGATGCTGGCGGGTCTGGTCGGCGGGTTGCTGGTCACCATCACCGGGGTCAATCTCGGGATGGGCGGGCCGACCTCGATCAAGGCCTTCATGATGATCATGATCGGCGGGGCCGGGGTGATCTCGGGCGCCATCGCCGGCGGTTTCATCCTCGGCATGATGGAATCGATCGGCCTGACCGTGCTGGCCGCCTATGGCGACATCACCTACCTGGTGATCTTCGCCAGCCTCATGGTCTTCCTCGCCATCCGCCCGCAGGGGCTGATGGGCAAGCCCTGGGGATGAAAGCCATGTCCACAAGCACCAGGCTGGCCGGCGTCGCGGCGTTCCTGCTGGCGGTTTTCGTTCTCGTCCCCTGGGCCATCGCGGCCAGCGGGCGGTGGGATTTCTACTACACGCTGACCTCGGTGGCGCTTCTGTCCATCGCCTCGGCGGGGGTGTGGCTGACCTTCTATATCGGCCGCATCAATATCGGCCAGGGCGCCTATGCGCTGGTCGGAGGCTATGTCTCGGCGATCCTGATGACCAAGGCCGGGTTCAGCTTCTGGCTGACGCTGCCGCTGGCCGGTCTCTTCTGCGCCGGGCTCTCGGTGCTGATCGGCCTGCCGATCCTCCGGCTGCGCGGCGTCTATTTCGCCATGGTGACGCTGGTGCTGACCGAGGTCGCCCGGCTTTCGGCGCTGGCCCTGCCGGTCACCAACGGCGCCAAGGGCATCACCTCGATCCCGCTGCCGGGCGAGGTGTCGCTGTTCGGGCTGACCCTGATCCCGGATTTCGCCACGCTGGCGAACCCCAAGCTGGCCTTCTACCTGGTCGCGGCGCTGCTGATGGTGCTGTGTTTCGCCGCGCTCTACCGGATCGTCAATTCGCGGCTGGGGCATCTGTGCCGCTCGCTGCAGCAGAACGAGGAGCTCTCCGCCTCGATCGGCGTCAACACCGCCTATCTGCGGGTGCTCGCCTATTCGATCTCGTCCTTCTTCGGCGGCATCGCCGGGGCGATGTTCGTGGCGATCTCGCAATCGATCTATCCCTCCTCCTTCCAGGTCGCCGACAGCGTGAACTTCATGCTGAACTGCTTCCTGGGCGGGCTCGGCTATGTCTTCGGGCCGATGCTGGGCACGCTGCTGCTCTATTTCGGCTGGGATCTTCTGTTCACCACCGGGCGCTTCCAGCTGCTGATCTACTCGTCGCTGCTGATCGTGCTGATGCTGGTGCTGCCGAACGGGATTCTCAGCCTTCTGGACCGGAAGGGCGGGCGCAGATGACACCGATCCTCGAGGTCAAGGGCGTGACCAAGCGCTTCGGCGGGCTGACCGCCAATGACGACATCTCCTTCGACGTGGCCGAGGGCGAGATCCTGTCGGTGATCGGCCCGAACGGTGCCGGCAAGTCGACGCTGTTCAAGCTCATCGCCTCGTTCCTGAAGACCACCTCCGGCGAGGTGCGTTTCAAGGGCCGGGTGATTTCCGACCTGGCGCCGCACAAGGTGGCGCGGATGGGGGTCGTGCGGACCTTCCAGGAGACCACCATCTTCCGCTCGATGACGGTGCGCGAGAACGTGATCGTCGCGCATCACCTGCGCTCGAAGGCGTCGCTGCTGGGGTTCTTCCTCGGCACCCGCCAGGCCCGCGCGGACGAGGCGGAATTCGGCGCCTCGGCGGACGACATCATCGCCTTCCTCGGCCTGCAGCCGATCGCCGAGGAACTGGCCTCGAACCTGCCGCAGGGCCACCTGCGGGCGCTGAGCATGGCGATCGGCCTGGCCACCGATCCCAAGGTGCTGCTGCTGGACGAGCCCTTCGCGGGCATGAACCACGACGAGACGATGCGCATGGTCGCCCTGGTGCGGCGCCTGCGCGACGAGCGCGGGGTGACCGTGCTGCTGGTCGAGCACGACATGCCGGCGGTGATGAAGATCTCGGACCGGATCGTGGTGATCAATTTCGGCCAGAAGATCGCCGAAGGCACCCCGGCCGAGATCCAGGCCAACGAAAAAGTCATCGAGGCCTATCTGGGCAGCGAAGACGCAGCGATCGGGATCTGACCGATGACAGCGATGCTCAGCTTCGAGAACGTGGAGCTCTACTACGATCACGTCTACGCGCTGAAGGGCGTCTCGATCGAGATGCAGGAGGGCGAGACGGTGGCGCTGATCGGCGCCAACGGGGCCGGCAAGTCCTCGATCCTGCGGGCGATCACCGGGCTGCGCAAGATCCATTCCGGCGAGATCCGCTACATGGGCGAGCGGCTCGACGGCACCCCGGCGGCCGAGATCGTCCGGCGCGGCATCGCCATGGTGCCCGAGGGGCGCCGGGTCTTTCCCTACATGTCGGTCAAGGACAACCTGCTGATGGGCGCCTTCACCCGCACCGACAAGGCCGACATCGCGCGCACCCTCGACAGCGTCCTGACCCGGTTCCCGAGGCTGAAGGAACGCTTCGGGCAGAGCGCCGGCACGCTCTCGGGCGGCGAGCAGCAGATGATGGTGATCGGGCGCGCGCTGATGGCGAGGCCGCGGCTGTTGCTGCTGGACGAGCCGTCGCTGGGCATCGCGCCGAAGCTGGTGCAGGACATCGCCCGCTCGATCGTCGCGATCAGCCGGGACGAGAAGGTGACGGTGCTCTTGGTCGAGCAGAACTCGCGCATGGCGCTGTCGATCTCCAACCGGGCCTATGCCATGTCCACCGGCTCGGTGGTGCTGAGCGGAAATTCGCGGGACCTGATCACCGACGACCGCATCAAGGCCGCCTATCTCGGCGGCGATGTCTAGGGCAGCGATCATGCGGATACTCGTCGTCAATCCCAACACCACCGCCTCGATGACCGCCAAGATCGGCGCCGCCGCGCAGCGCATCGCCGCCGCGGGCACCGAGATCGTCGCGGTCAACCCGGCGTCGGGCCCGGTCAGCATCGAGGGCTATTACGACGAGGCGATGAGCCTTGCGGGCCTGCTGCAGGTGATCGGCGAGCATCGCGACGTCGACGCGGTGGTGCTGGCCTGTTTCGACGATTCTGGGCTCGACGCGGCGCGCTGCCTCGCCGAGGTCCCGGTGGTCGCGATCGGCGAGGCGGCGTTTCACATGGCCTCGCTCCTGGCCGACAAGTTCTCGGTGGTCACCACGCTGGCGCGGTCGGTGCCCGCCATCGAGCACAATCTCCGGCGCTACGGGCTGGCGGCGCGCTGCGCGCGGGTGCGCGCCAGCGAGGTCGCGGTCCTCGATCTGGAACACGCGGCCGGACCCGCCCGGGCCAGGATCGACGCCGAGATCGGGCGCGCGATCGCCGAGGACCGCGCCGAGGCCATCGTCCTGGGCTGCGCCGGCATGGCCGACCTGACCGCCGCGCTGTCGGCCCAGCACGGCCTGCCGGTCCTCGACGGCGTCGCCTGCGCGGTGACGCTCTGCGAGGGACTGGTGCGGCTGGGCCTGACCACCTCGCGCCTCGGCGGCTATGCCAGGCCGGTGAAGAAGGATTGAATGTGCGCGCGGAAGGCCCGACAGTGGCGCGTGATGAGACCCCTCTGCAACCGGATCGCGGCACTTCTGATCGTCGTCTCGCTCGGCAGCGCGGCGAGCGCCGAACAGGTCACGTTCGTTCTCCGGCTGGCCGGTCTCAAGCTGGGCACGCTGAGCTATACCGACGCGGGTGACGCCGCGTCCTATTCGGCCGGCATGAGGTTCCAGACCGGCGGGCTGGCGGGGCTGCTCTCCAGCGTGACGTTCGATGCGGCATCGCAAGGCCGCAGAACGCCGGACGGCGCGCTGGTGCCGGTGAAATACCGCGAGGAAAGCCTGCGGGGCGACGAACGCGAGGTGACGGAAATCGTCTGGCAGGGCGAGACGCCCGAAATCACCGTCGAGATCCCGTCTCAGCCGGACCGCCTCGACCCGCGACAGGCGGTTGGCAGCATCGATCTGATGACGGGCATGCATCTGATCCTCCGCGCGATTCCGCCCGAGGATGCCTGCAAGCTGGACGTGACGACCTATGACGGAAAGCGATTGATGCGCCTGAGGCTTGGCTCGCCCGGCCGGGATCCGGAGGGTCAGGTGACCTGCACGGGCGGGTTCAGCCGGCTGAAGGGCGTGGCGCCCCAGGGCATGATCGACACCATGTTCGGAGGGTTCGACATGACCTATGGCTCCTTGCCGGATGGTCGGATCCGGGTCGACCGGATGGTGCTGCACACGCCCGTCGGTCGGGCCATTCTGGCGGTCGAGTAACCGGCCACAGCCGCGCCCCGCTTCTCGACCATGCTTGCGCATGGCGGTCATCGAGTAAACGCGCGCCGGCGGACTCAGGCGCCCAGCAGCATGACGGCAAGCGGGACCGGGCAAACCGCGATCGCGACTGTCAGGAGGGTCGGCAGCGGGGCAAAGAGCCCGCTCAACCCGGCGAGGAGGGCGATGCCGCCGCCGCCGCCGACGAGGGCGTTGCCGGGAATGTTCAGCGCCAGCGCGAGGGCCAGGTAGCGCTGGCGCAGGGCGAGGGCCAGCACGCGGGGCGGCGCGCCCTCGAGGAGCATCGCCAGCCGTTCGCCCTGCGGCAGCGGCGCCGCCCGTGTGACAAGATCGGCGGCCCGCTGCATCCGCGGGGTCGCGAAGAGGCGCGCGAGTGCGGTCAGCGGCAGCATCCGGCCCAGCGTGTAGGACAGGCTGAGGGCAAGCACCGTCGCGGCATAGACCAGCGGGGCGATGGCGGCGCGGTCGGATCGCCTGCTCGCGGCGCGGGCGGCGTCAGGCCACCTTGGGCTCGCCACCGAAAAGCGCCCAGAACTCGTCGCGCGCATTGCTGCGCGGGAAATCTCCATCCGGAACCGGGACGTCGAGAAACCGGCACAACGGCTCCCAGCCGTCCGAGGGCGTGAAGATCAGCAGCTTTTCGTCCGGCACGGTCTCCCGGACCAGCGCGTTGTTGCGCCGATAGGCGGCAATGCAGGTCTCGCGGTCCGAGCCGCCGAACACCCCCGTCGCGAGGAGCTTTTCCATGGTTTCGAACAGCTCGACGATCTCCGGGGGAAGCGGAAGCGCTCGGTAGTGCATCCAGAACTTGCCGATCGTCGTGGAGTAGCTGGCCCACCAGTCGTCTTCCGGGCGCTCGGTATGGATCACCTTCGCCTCGGGAAAGGCGTCGACCAGTTCCGGCCAGACCGCGGCGCCGGGAAAGTCGACCTGCGCGGTGTAGCTGGCGAAGACGCCATGCCAGTCGACCGGCTCGCCGGCCGCGCGGGCCGTCCAGAACGGCGGCTGTTCGGTGTCGCCCATCACCTCCTTCATGTGATGACATGGCCCGAAGCCCAGCTCTTCGAGCGCCATCTTGGTCGACATCGTGCCCGTCCGGCCGAAACCCGAGCCGACGATTTCAAGCGACATGATTTCTCTCCTGTCCGAAATGCCCGGCGCCGTATCGATAGCGCAGTCTCCGCGATCGTGCGCGGCAAGACGGCGCGCCAAAAAGATCCAAGGCCAAGGCCGGTGGTCCGCGCTTCCGGTCTGCCGCCTGTCGCGGCGCGCGCCCGGGTGGCGCTATGCCCTGCAGGCGGGTCACTCCAGTTCGATGGGATGAGGCGCCACGTCCAGCTCGCCGGGCGTTTCGGCCAACGCGATCATCTCGTCCGTCTTGCATTGCCAGCGGGACACATCGAGGTCGGCATGGGTTTCCTGCCACCGCGCGATTTCCGCCTGGGCGCCCATCATGCAGGCCATCGGCGAAATATCGGCGTAGAGAGGAATGTACCTTTCTTCGCAGGCGTCGGGACTCGAGACGAGGCACGCCGTCAGGACGATGTAGAGCATGGGCATTTCCCTTTCCGCTGGCCGCCCGACCCTTGACCGGGCCGGTTCGACGCGGCGCGCCAGCGCCCGTTCGGGCGGCAGGCTCGCGCAAGACCATCCTCGCCCGCCGCAATCGCGCGTGGCTATACGAGCGTCTAAAAAGATCTAAATCCGGGGACGGGGATCAGCGCAGTGCGTCGGCGGCCTCGGGCGGGACGAGCCCGGCGGCGATCCGGAAGAAGGTATGCGCGCGCGACAGGTAATCGGGGTTCGTGCTGAGCCAGCGGCCGGACAGGCGCGCCCCGACCAGCTTGGGCGCCATGCGCTCGACCCGCTGGAACGTCTCGGTGGCCTTGTCGATCCGGCCCTGTCCGACATAGGCGATGGTGGCGAGGACCAGCGGCGTGGTGCTGCTCGCGGACTCGGCGAGCGCGGCCTCGGCGGCGTCGGCCGCCGCCGCGTAATCGCGCGCCGCGAATTCTGCGAACCCCAGCGCGCAGAGCATCGAGCCGCGGGCCGGATCGCGCGGGCTTCGCCGCAGGCCCGCCTCGACGAGCGGCACGCCGATCTCCGCGCTGCCGTTGATGGCCTCGTAGAGGCCCAGCCAGCACAGCGTGACCGCGCAGTTCGGGTTCATCTCGTGGGCCTGCCGCATCTCGGGCAGGCCCGCCGCGACGTCGTCTTTCATGAAGTGCAGTTGCGCCCTGAGCCGCCGCGCCTGGTGGTCGGTCTTGTCGATGGCGATGGCGCGGGTCGCCGCGTCGATCCCCGCCGAAAGCGTGTCGGGGACGCTGTCGGTGGTGCCGTGATAGACGTTCCACCAGGCAACCCAGGCCAGGACCCGCCACGCCAGGGCCGACTCCGCGTTCCGCGCCAGGGCCTGCCGCGCCAGGTCCTCGGCCTGGTCGCGAAGCTCCGGGTCATAGAGCATCTCGCCGGAGGAGATCAAGAACCACCCGCGCTGCGCCAGGCCGTGGGCGGTCAGATCCTCGGGGGCGAGCACCCGGATCCGGTCGGCCTCGTTGCGGTCGATCTGCGGCGAGAGGCAGGTGACGACGGCGCGGGCCACGCGCGCCTGGGTCTCGAAATGGTCCGCCATGTCGCGGTCGAAATTCTCGGCCCAGACATGGCCGCCATGGGCCGCGTCGATCAGCTGCGCGGTGACCCGAACGCGGTTCGCCCGCGCCCGGACGCTGCCCTCCACCACATAGCCCACGCCCAGCTCGCGCGCGACCGTCCGCAGATCGCGCGGGGCTTCACGATAGGCGAAGGCCGAATTGCGGGCGACCACGAAGAGGTCGCGAAAGCGCGAGAGCTCGGTGGTGATGTCCTCGACGAACCCGTCGGCGAGCCAGTCGAGCTCGGGATCGCCGCCAAGCCGGTCGAAAGGCAGCACGACCACCGAGGGCCTGTCCGGCAAGCCGAGCGCCGGTCCCTCCGGCAGGACCTCGCGCGCGAAATGCAGCCCGCGACCCGGCACCGTGACGATGGCGTCCGCGCCGAGCAGACGGCGCAGGTTGGCGACCTGGACGTTCAGGTTGTTCTCGCCCACCACCGTGCCGGGCCAGACGATCTGCATGATCTCGTCGCGCGGCACGACCCTGTCCCGGTGCACCAGAAGGGCCTCCAGCAGATCGAAGGCGCGGGCCCCGATCGGGACGGTCTCGGCCCCGCGCAGCAGCGCCCGCTTGCGGCGGTCCAGGATGAACTCTGCGAAACGAAACTGATCCATGGGCCCGATGAAAAAGGCAAGGCAAGAATGCGAGCGCCACTATAGCCGGATCGGCGCGACTTGCCCATTCTTATGGCGCGGCGTGCGGGTTTTTCCTCGAGGCCGGAATGCCTGCGCCTTCCTCTCGCCGCGCCCCCTGCGTGGTCTGGGACGGTCAGGCGGGACGCGCTTGGCGTGTGACCAAAGGACCTTGCGCTTCTCATCCCGGCGCACCGGAGTCAACTCGACGCGGAGCCCTCGCCGGCAAAGCCGATCTCCCGCCAGCCTGCCCCGCCGGGGCGGCCGGAGCGCATCCGGATACGCGGGCTGGCGGTCATCTCGTAGAGGACCGAGGCGAAGGTGCTCGATCCGCCATGGCTCGCCGCGCGCAGGCAGAGCGGCGCCTCAGCGTCGTCGAAGAGGGCCTGCACCTCCTCGGCGCCCGCGAGCCCCGCCTGCCGCTCCGCCAGCCAGTCGAGCCGGCGGTGCGAGCTGCGGTTGAACCCCGCCTTGTCGAGCCGCGCCTCGGCCTCGGCGTCGATATCCGTGCTGGCCAGCGGGTGATTGGTATGCACCAGCCGGCCGGCGGGCGAGGGCGCCAGCCCGGCGGATCCGCCCGCCGAGCACTCCAGCGACGCGATGCCGCCGCGCGTGACGATGGCGTAGTGCTGGCCGCTGGCATGGCGGGCGCCGGTGAGCCGGGCGCGCGCCGCCTCGCCGCTGCGCGCAGCGAGGGCGTGGCGCAGGGCGAAGGCCACCGGCAGGCCGCCCCGGTCGTGGCCCAGCATGAGCAGCGTGTTCACGCCGATGGCGATGCCCGCTGCATTGGCGCCGGTCAGGCCGATCAGCCCGGCGGCGCTCAGCACCACGGTTTCCGGCATGTCCGGCCCCGCGAGGCGCAGCGCCACCTGCGATCCGTCCATGTGCCCGGGCAGGTCCATGTTCTGCGCCAGCAGGTGACCGCCCGGGACGGGCAGGGCGATCAGGCTGCATCCCGGCGGCGGGGCATCGCGGCGCGCGTCGAACCACCATTGCTCGTCCATCAGGTTGTAGGCGGCGATCCGGTCCGGCGGCTGGCCCGCCCCCTCGGCGATGCCCGCCATCTCGTCATGGAGGTCGGGAGTGATCCGCCGCGCGGTCTCCAGCAGCCCGGTCTCGCCCAGAAACCGCGCGCAATAGGCGTCGATCCCGCCCTCCGCGCGCTCCGGAAGACCGCGCAGCGTCGCCTCGGCCCAGCGGTCCAGCGCGTCGGCGATCATCCGTCGCAGCGTCTCGCCATGCGCCCGGCCGCGGGCGCGCGGCGCGCCGGTGCAGTCGACGATCCTCATCTCCGTTCGCGCCCCGCCATGTCGTGCAGAAGCGCGCGCAGCCGGTCGTGGTCGATGGCCCGCACCCGGTGGCCCGCGGGCTTGACCGCGATGCGGTCCTCGGCGGCGATCATGGCGTTGACCACCGCCTCCTCGATGGCCTGCACGGCGGCGGTGTAGAAGGCGTCGAGATGCGTGTCCTTGAGCGTCGCCAGCGTCATCACGTCCGGCGCGTGCCAGGGGTTCTCCTGCGGGTTGGCGGTGCTGAACGCCAGGAAGATGTCGCCCGAGCTGTGCCCGCCGCAAGTGCCGTTGCGCCCGATCCCGATGGCGCCGCGGCGCGCGAGGCGGTTCAGCTGGTGCGGCAGCAGCGGCGCATCGGTGGCGACCACCACGATGATCGACCCCTGCTCGCGCTCGAAGAGCAGATCCTCGCGCATCTCGCGCCCGACCGGTACGCCCGAGATCTCCAGCGCGTCGCGGTTGCCATGATTGGCCTGCACCAGAACCCCGAGCGCATAGGCCTGCCCCGCGACCTCGATCCGGCGCGAGGCGGTGCCGGTGCCGCCCTTGAACTCGTAGGCGATCATGCCGGTGCCGCCGCCGACATTGCCCTCGGCGAGGGGGCCGGAGGCGGCGGCGTCCAGCGCGGCGCGGGCATGCGCCTCGGTCACGCCGCGCGCGTTGATGTCGCTCAGCACCCCGTCATAGGTCTCGGCGACCACCGGCAGGCACCACATGTGATCGCGCGCGAAGACCTCGCGGTGCCGGTCGATCATCCAGCCGACGACGGCATGGCTGACGATGCCGACGCTGTGCGAATTGGTCAGCATCACCGGCCCGAGGAACCAGCCGAGATCGGCAATGTGGTGCGATCCGGTCAGCTCGCCATTGCCGTTGAAGGAATGCACCCCCGCCCAGACCGGGGTGAGCGCGCCGCTGGTCCCGCGCGGCACGATGGCGGTGACGCCGGTGCACAGGCCCTGGTGCCCGCCCGGCCGGGCCTCCTCGATCACCGTGGCGAACCCGACCGTCAGGCCGGGCACGTCGGTGATGGCGTTCCAGGCGCCCGGCGTGCCGCCGAACTGCAGGCCGAGATCGCGGGCGCGGGGGCGAGACGTCATGGCGCATCCTCCTTGCTGTCGGTGGGCGGGATCGGGCGGCTCTTGCTGCCCGGCTGGTAGGAGAAGGGATCGAAATGCTGCGCCAGCTCGCGCATGGCGCGCAGCCGCTTGCGCGCTTCGCGCCCGCGCCGCGCGGTGATCCCGTTGAGCATCAGGCCCAGCAGCGCCGCAAGGCCCGCGGTGCTGTCGAGGAACGCGCTGGTATCGGTGGCCACGGTCAGCACATGCGGCGTGTACTGGCGCGGCCAGGCGCTGTAGCGGTCGGTCACGATGATCAGCGGCAGCTTGCGGCGCAGGCAGAGCTCGGCGATCTTGACCGCCTCGTGGGCGTAGGGGACGACATCGATCATCACGAGGCAGGATTTTGCGGGATCCTCGATGAAGATCTCCGACCAGTTGCCGCTGCGTCCGTCGGCGAACCGCACCCCCGGCCGGGCGTATTTCAGGCGCGTCGCGAAATCCATCGCCATGCCCTTCACGCCCTGGAAACCGGTCACGTTCACGAAGCGCGCGGCCTCCATCACGTCGAGCGCCGCGCGCCACTGATCGCTCTCGGCCAGCTCGTAGACCTCGGCGATGGCCTCCAGCTCGCGCCGCAGCAGATCGTCCAGCTCGCGCCCCGTGGTCTTGGGAATCGCGACGCGCAGGGCGCGGGACTTGCCGGCTGTCCGGCCGTCGCCGCGATACTCGGCGCTGACCTCGGCCTTGAAGCTCTTGAAGTTCTCGTAGCCCAGCCGCCGCACGAAGCGGCTGACCGTCATCTCGCTGACCCCGGCGCCGGCGGCAAGATCGGCGGCGTTGACGAAGGGCAGGCTCTCGAAATGCCGCGTCACCCACAGCGCCACCTCGCTCTCGCCCTTCGAGAGGTTGCTGGCCGCGGCGATGCGGTCGCGGGCGCTCGCGCTTGTCATGCGGCGCTTCCTTCCAGATGCGGCATCGCCGCGATCAACTCGCGCGTGTAGTCCTCGCGCGGGGCGTCGAACACCGCCGCCGTGGCACCGGCCTCGACGATCCGGCCGCGGCGCATCACGATCACCGAGTTGCACAGCCGGCGGATCAGCGAGAGGTCGTGACTGATGAAGATCATCGTCAGCCCCCGCTCGCGCTGCAGCCGCGACAGAAGGCCCAGCACCTGCGCCTGCAGGGTGACGTCGAGGGCCGAGGTCACCTCGTCGGCGATCAGCACCCGCGGATCGAAGGCCAGGGCGCGGGCGATGGCGACGCGCTGGCACTGTCCGCCGGAGAGCTGCCCGGGCAGGCGCGCGGCCAGCTCCGGCGCCAGGTCCACCTGCGCCATCAGCTCGCGCACCCGTTCGTCCACCGCGCCGCGCGGGCAGAGGCGATGGCGGCGCAGCGGCTCGGCGATGGCCGCGTGCACGGTCAGGCGCGGGCTGAGCGCCTCGTAGGGGTGCTGATAGACCAGCTGCATCTCGCGCAGCAGGGCGATGCGGCCGGGGCCGGCGGGATCGGCCGGCGCGCCGTCGAAGACCAGCGTGCCTTTGCGGGGCCGCACCAGCCCGACCAGCGCGCGCGCCAGCGTCGACTTGCCCGAGCCGCTCTCGCCGACGATGCCGAGGCTCTCGCCGGGGCTGACGGAGAAATCGGCCTCCTCGACCGCGATGAACCCGCCCTCGCGCCCGGCGATCAGATCGGCCAGCGTGCGGCTGCCATAGCGGACCTGCACACCCTTGGCCTCGACCAGCGGCGGCGCGCCCGACAGCGCGGCGGGCGGGGCGGCCTCCAGCCGGTCGGGATGCGAGGCGATCAGCTGCGCGGTATAGGCGTGCCGGGGCGCGGCAACGACGCGCCGCACCGGGCCGCTCTCGACCAGCCGGGCGCGGCGCATCACCAGCAGGTCGTCGCAGACCTGCGCCACGGCCCCGAGGTCGTGGCTGACGAAGATCATCGACAGGTTCCGCTCGCGCCGCAGCTGCGCCAGAAGCTCGAGAACGCTTTTCTGCACGGTGGCATCCAGCGCCGTGGTCGGCTCGTCCGCCAGCAGCAGGTCGGGCTGGCAGGCCAGCGCCCCGGCGATCATCGCGCGCTGCTTCATGCCGCCCGACAGCTGGTGCGGATAGGCGCGCGCCCAGCGGTCCGGGTCGGGGATGCGCACCACGTCGAGAAGGCGCAGCACCTCCTCGCGCAGGGCCCGGCCGCGCATCTCGGTGTGCTTGCGCAGGGTTTCGGCCACCTGGTCGCCGATCCGCATCAGCGGATCGAGATGCGAGGCCGGGGTCTGGAAGATCATCGCAATGCGCTTGCCGCGGATCCGGTTCAGCTCGGGCTCGGGCAGGGCCAGCAGGTCGCGCCCCTCGAACGCCGCGCGCCCGTCGATGCGGGCCGAGCGCGGCAGCAGGCGCAGCAGGGCGCGGCAGGTGACCGACTTGCCCGAGCCGCTCTCGCCGACGATCCCCAGCGCCGCGCCGCGCTCCAGCTCGAACGAGACGTCATCGACGGCCACGGTGCTGCCGAAGCGCACCGACAGGCCCTGCACGCGCAAGAGGGCGCTCATCGCTCGATCCTCAGCATGCGGGCCAGCCCGTCGCCGATCAGCGCGAAACCGACGCCGAGCGCGACCATCGCGAGGCCCGGAAAGAAGCTGATCCACCAGGCGGTGGCGATGTAGGACTGCCCCTCGGCGATCATCACGCCCCATTCCGCGGCGGGGGGCGAGACGCCCATGCCCAGGAACCCCAGCGCGGCGCCGAAGAGGATGACCAGCGTCACGTCGGTCATCATGTAGACGACGATGGGCGAGAGCGCGTTCGGCAGCACGTGCCGCAGCAGGATGTAGCCGTGGGAAAAGCCCATGGTGCGCGCGGCCAGCACGAACTCGGCCTGGCGCAGCACGACGGCCTCGGCCCGCGCCAGCCGCGCGTAGCCGACCCAGCCGACAAGGGCGAGAGCGATGAAGTAGTTCTCGATCCCCGGCCCCAGCACCGCGACGATGGCCAGCACCAGCACGAAGAAGGGGAAGGGCACGGTGATGTCCAGAAGCCGCATCGCCAGCGTGTCCACCCAGCCGCCGAAATACCCGGCCAGCAGCCCGATGGTCATGCCGATCAGCATCGGCGCGATCACCCCCAGCAGCCCGATATAGAGCGCGAGGCGCGCGCCGAAGACGACGCGGCTGTAGGTATCGCGCCCCACATTGTCGGTTCCGAACCAGTGCGCGGGGCCCGGTGCCTGCAGGATCGCCTCGAAGTCGATGGCATAGGGGTCATGGGTGGCCAGCAGCGGCGCCGCCAGCGCGATAAGTCCCCAGACCAGCACCAGGGAGAAGCCGGTCAAGAACATCGGCGAGACCCTCATGGCGAGAGCCTCGGGTCGATCGCGGTCGACAGCAGGTCAACCGCCAGCATCACCAGGATCGTCGTCAACGCGAAGACCAGCGTGGCGCCCTGCACCACGAAATAGTCACGGGCCAGGATGCTCTCGACCATCAGTTTGCCCATGCCGGGTACCGCGTAGACGGTCTCGACGATCACCGATCCGCCCAGAAGGTAGGCGACGATCACCGCGAAGAGGTTCAGCGTCGGCAGGATCGAGTTGGGAAAGACATGGGTGCGGAAGACCTGCCGCTCGCCCAGCCCCTTCGACAGGCCCGTCAGCACATAGTCGCGGTTCATCTCGTCCAGCAGCGCCGAGCGCAGGTTGCGCACCAGGATCGGAACCACCCAGATCATCGTCGAGAGCGCCGGCAGGAAGAGGTGCAGCAGGTGCTCGCCGAAGCTGTTGCCGAAGCCGCTGACCGGAAACCAGCCGAGCGTCACCCCGAAGAAGCGCGCGAAAAGGAGCGCCAGCCAGAACACCGGCACTGCCAGCCCGACGACGCCGAGCAGCCGGATCACCTGGTCCGCCACGCCGCTCTGGCGGCGGGCCGACCAGACCGACAGCGCGATCACCGGCGGCAGGGTCAGAACGATGGTGTAGATCACCAGAAACAGCGTGACCGGGTAGTGCTGTGCGATCAGCTGCGAGACCGGCACCCGGTAGCGCAGCGAGGCGCCCAGATCGCCCTGCAGCAGGTTCCTCAGATAGGTCACGTATTGCGCCAGGATCGGGTCGTCGAGACCGTAGCGGTCGCGGATCAGGGCGATGGTCTCGGGCGTGGCGCGGTCGCCGACCAGCAGGCGGATCGGATCGCCGGGCGTCGCCACCATCAGCGCGAAGGTCACGATGCTGACGCCCAGCAGCACAGGGACCGCCTGCAACAGGCGCAGCAGGATATAGCGCAGCGTCTTCAAGGCGGTACTCCGTGATGCGGGCGCGGCCCCGGACGTTGCCGGGCCGCGCCGCCTCGATCGGTCAGCCGGAGATCTCGGCCTCTTCCAGCGTCCACTGCAGCGACGGGGTCAGCGACAGGCCCTTCACCCGGTCGGAATAGGCGTTCGAGAAGGGCGAGTAGTAGAGCGGGATCTGCGCCAGATCCTCGAGGGTGATCTGCTGGATGCGGCTGTAGAGTTCGGCGCGCTTCGCCTCGTCCTGCTCGCGCAGCGCCGCGTCGGTCAGCGCGTTGACCTCCTCGTTGTTGTAGAAGGTGTAGTAGGAGTCGCTGCCGCAGGTGCCGCAAAGCGCCCAGCGAACCGCCAGATCGGGATCCTCGGTCTCGTTGTAGTACCAGGAGGTGGTGACCTGGTAGTCGGCATCGGCCAGCTTGGACCACCAGAGGCCGGCATCGACCCGCTCGACCGTCGTGGGCAAGCCCACCGCGTCCCACTGCGCCTTGAGCAGGGTCGCGATCTGCTCGGCCGAGGGCGTGATCATCAGCGTGACCTCGGTGCCTTCCAGCCCGGCCTCCTGCAGCAGCTTGCGCGCGCCTTCCGGGTCGTAGGCGGGAGGCTGGACGTTCGGATCATGGAAGTTCAGCGCATTGGACAGGGTCGAATTGGCGACCGTCGCATTGCCCAGCGTCACCGCCTTGGTGATCGCCTCGCGGTTCAGCGCCATGGCGGCGGCCTTGCGCACCGTCAGGTTGTCGAAGGGCGGCTTGGAGTGGTTGGGCATCACCAGGTAGAGCACGGTGGAGGGTTCCAGCCGGACCGAAACGCCCTCGGTGCCGTCAACCTCGGCGACCTGTGCCCAGGGCACGCCCCGGTTCACGTCGATCTCGCCCGCCATCGCCATGGTGGCGCGGGCGTTGTCGTCGCTGACCTCGATCAGTTCGACATTCGCGATCTTCGGCAGACCCTCGCGCCAGAAATGCGGGTTGGCGGTCAGCGACAGCCGGTCGTTCGGTTTCCATTCCCTGACCATGTAGGGACCAGAGGCGACGGGGTCGGTGGTGAAGGCCGCCTCGCCGCGCGTCTCGACATCGTCCTTGCTGACGATCCCCGCGTTGAAGATCTCGAGGTTGGACAGCATCGGCGCGCTGGGATGTTCCAGCGTCAGCTGTAGCGTCTTGTCGTCGAGGGCGGTGAATTCCTTGACCGGGGCGAAGCCGGCCGGATAGGCCGAGTTCTCGTCCTTGCTGACGCGGTTGAGGCTGAAAGCCGCGTCCTCGGCGGTGATCTCGGTGCCGTCCGAGAACTGCGCCTCGCGCAGCTTGAACGTGTAGGTCAGCCCGTCGTCCGAGATCGTCCAGCTTTCCGCCAGGCCCGGCTGCAGCGTGCCATCCGCGTCCTTGCGCAGCAGCCGCGCGTAGAGCTGCCCGTAGGCCTCGATATTGCCCGCCGCCGCCGAGATGATCGGGTCGAGCACCGTCACCTGATTCGGCGAGGCGATGCGGATCGTGTCCTGGGCCGCGAGCCCCGTGGCCAGCACCGCCATCGCCGCCGTCGCGGCCAGTGTCATGCGTAGTTTCATCCTGTGTCCTCCCGTTGGCATCATTGCACAAACGGTAGCAAAATATCAAATGCGATTGCTAGTGATATTTTTCTCACATTTCGGGCGGCGGTCGGGCAGTCAAGCGTCGCGCGGGGCTTGGGGTATTTCCGCCGGCTCGTCTGAGGACGCCGTGAAGACCATCGGTACGCGCGGCATGTCCAAGGCCTGCGACGTGATCCGCTGCCCGGCAGGCGCGTCCGCACCCACCGGCTCGCGGGCAATCGACGATGGCATGGTTTGCGATGAGAAGAATGGTGCCGCTGAAGGGACTCGAACCCCCGACCCCATCATTACGAATGACGTGCTCTACCAGCTGAGCTACAGCGGCATTCTTCTCTGTCGCCGTGCTGCGGCGGCTCTGCCGGTCACGCAACTGCCAATGTGAGGCACTGGCCGTGTTCGGCGGTCCCGGGCGGACCCGGGAGCCTCGATGCGTTTGCTCCGACAGCCGCGCGCGTGCGGCCCGGAGCGGGTCCTACAGCGACATGCGCCCCTGCGCAATGAAAATCCGGCACGGGATGCGCGAAGGTGGGATTGCGCGACCGGCCCAGGCGGTGGCGGGTTGCGCAAGCGGATAAACGCCGCAGCTTCGGTTCCTGCACCGCCAGGAGTTGCTCGGTCCTCGGCGGTATCGTGCGGGGCCTCGCCCCTCGACGGGCCTTTCCCGTCGCATACCTGACATGCCCAAGCCAGCGGGGAAGACGAGCGAAATCGGGTGCGACACGCGAGGCCCTGCTCAGAGACCCGGGAGCCGGCATCCGGCCCGTGGCCCGGAAGGCGGTGCCCGCCTGGTCCGGATCGGCGCCAATCGCCGGAGCCGCCTGCCAGTCACGCGTGCAACGGTCCCTGTGCCGCGCGCGGTCACCCGCCGGGGCCGCGGCGGGACATGAAGGCGTGCATCTCCTCGGCCTCGGCGCGGGCGTCGCGCAGGCCGTCCATGGCGGCGCGCAGCTCGGCCTCGGTCTGCGACAGCTGGTTGGTCAGTTCCGCCTCGCGCTGCTGCAGGTAGGTGATCGCCTGATCGCGGGTCTCCTCGGCCTCGTGCAGCTCGCGCGCCATCCGGTCCAGCTCGTTCACGTCGCTGGCCCGCACCCGGGTGAAGCGGTGCACCAGCCAGTTGGCGAACCAGCCCATCGCGAAGGCGACGAAGAGGATGATGGCGGTGGTGATGATGAACTCAGTTCTGTTCATTGTCGTCTCCTTGCGGGATCGGCGCGTCCTCGTCGCCATCGCCGCTGCCGGCGTCGGGATCGGTGACGATGATCTCGCCGTCCTCCGCCGCCTCCGGCGCGGGCAGCTCCTCGACCAGCTCCTCGAGCGTCTTGTGCTCTTCGGCAATCGGCTTGGGGCGGATCAGGCGGAACTCGATGCGCCGGTTCTCCTCGCGCCCTTCCTCGGTCTTGTTGTCGGCGATCGGCTGGCTCTCGCCATAGCCGACGGCGGTATAGGTGGCGGTCAGCACCCGGCGCGCGCGCAGCTCGTTGAGCACCGATTGCGCCCGGGACTGGCTGAGCTGCTGGTTCATCACCTCGCGGCCCTGGCTGTCGGTATGGCCCTGAATCTCCAGCCGCAAGTCGCCGCAGGCCGAGAGGATCTCGGCGATCTTCTCCATCACCGGCAGCGATTCCTCGGCGATGGTCGCCGATCCCGGCTCGAAGGTGATCTTGCCGCCCTGCTGGACCATGGCCAGCCGCGCCTCGCACTCCTCGGGGGTCGGCACCGCGTCGGCGGGTTTCGGCGGCGCGCGATAGGTCAGATCCAGCGTGTAGGCCGCCCCTTCGCCCAGCTTGTCCGACAGGAGCCGCGCCACCTCGGCGCTGGTCTCCTCGCGCGCCGTGGTGCCGCGCAGGCTCAGCCCGTCGGGGGTGACGGTGACCGCGCCATAGGACAGGCGCGAGAGCGCCTCGAGCCCGGCCAGCACCCGCAGCGACCAGTCCTCGGGCAGATCGGGCACGATCCGCGTGGCGGTATGCACGCTTTGCGAGCCGAACCGCGCCTTGGCATAGCTGTCGGCCATGTGCTGCAGGTACTCGTCGCTCAGACGGCCGCGCAGCTGCACCAGCCCCTCGGGGCTGCGGGTGGCGGTGAACTCGGGCGGCCCGCCCTCGGCCTCGGCGGCCGGCTCGGGCAGCACCGCATGCAGCGCGAAGAGGTCGGGCAGGGCGCTGCCCAGCTCGCCCGCGACCCGGTCGAAAAGCGCCGGATCGGTGCCCTCGGCGGCCAGCAGGGTGACATCGGCGTCCGAGAGGGTGACGATGCCGCCGCCCAGTTCGGCCAGCGCCGCGATGCTGGTCGCGGCGGCCGCGCCCCAGTGCGGCGAGGGCACGCCGAGCCCGATGGTGCAGCTGGCCTCGCCGCTCAGTCCGGCGGCCGCCGCGGCGGCCAGGATCCGCTCGCGCGCCGCCTCGGTATCAGCCGCGCAGGCATCGAACCGGGCGCCCGCTGCATCGAGGATGAAGCGCAGTGTGAAAGGGGTGATCACCGGGCGCGGCGCCGCGATCTCGACCGCGAGGCGCAGGCCCGGCGGGGCGGCGCGGGTCAGTTCGGCCTCCAGCTTGTCGCGGGCCTCGGCGCTGTCCGAGATCGCGGTGATCTCGACCCGCCCGGCATCGACCGAGATCTTCGAGCGGGGCAGGCGCGACAGGGCGATGACGGCAAAGCCCATCGCGTCCTCCCAGCCCTGCGGGACGGGGTAGTCGGCGGTCTCGATCAGCTCGGTCACCGCGCCGTCCGCATCGATCCGGCGCAGGCTCTCGATCAGCGCGGCGCGGTCGCTGGCGCCGGGGATCAGCCCGATGATCGAGATACCGGCATCGTTGCGCAGGATCTCGGCGGAGAACCGCGGCGCCGCCAGGTCGGCGGTTTTCGCAACCGCCATCTCGTCGATGATCCGCGCCGCATCGACCACCTCGCCGGCGGTGCTGAGCGCGTGGAACCGCGTCGCCTCGTCCGGGGCGGTGCCGCTGAGGATCACCCGCAGCCCGTCGGCCTCGACCTCGGCCCAGGTGTGGCGCTGCATGTCCAGCGCCCGGCGCACGCCGATCTCGGTGCCGTCCTCGACCGCCGAGACCGCGAAGATCGCGGCGACCCCGCAGAGCGCGGCGCCGGTGACGAAGGCCAGCAGGACGATGATGTTGGACGACAGGCGCATGGGCAGCTTCCGGCGCTCCTCTTCAGGTGGCGGTCTCTTACCCGCCGCGGCGGCGAGGTTCAATCAGGCCAGCAGCGCCGCCAGGAAGAAGATGAGCGGAATGAGGCCGGTGTCGCGGTTGGCGCGGAACAGGGTCAGCATTCGCGCCGCATCCTCGTGATCGAAGCCGCGCAGCTGCCAGGCCATGTGCCAGCCCATCGCCCAGGGCCCGCCGAGCGCCAGCACCAACGCCAGCACCGAGGCGTTCGGCAACGCCGCCTGGATCACCGCCACGCCCATCAGGCTGACGGTGATCGCCAGGAAGTATTTCAGCCAGTGCCGGGTCTCGGCACCGAAGAGGCGCGCGGTGGATTTCACCCCGATCAGCGCATCGTCCTCGGTGTCCTGATGGGCATAGATGGTGTCGTAGAACAGCGTCCAGGAGATGCCCGCGCCGTAAAGGATCACCGCCGGCCAGTGCAGCGCCCCGGCATGGGCGGTCCAGGCCAGCAGCGCGCCCCAGTTGAAGGCGAGTCCCAGGAACACCTGCGGCCACCAGGTGAAGCGCTTGGCGAAGGGATAGATCGCCACCGGCAGCAGCGACAGCACCCCCAGCGCGATGGCGGCGCGGTTGAAGGTCAGCAGGATGGCCAGCGCCAGCAGCGCCTGAAGCGCCATCCAGAGCCCGGCCTGAAGCACCGTGACCTGGCCCGAGGGGATCGGCCGCGAGCGGGTGCGCGCCACGCGCCCATCATAGTGCCGGTCGCTGATGTCGTTCCAGGTGCAGCCGGCCCCGCGCATCAGCCAGGCCCCCATCCCGCAGCCGAGCGCGATCCAGGCATCCTCCCAGCGCGGGCTCTGGTCCGAGAGAATCGCCAGCGACAGCCCCCACCAGCAGGGGATCAGCAGCAGCCAGGTGCCGATCGGACGGTCGGCGCGGCTCAGGCGCAGATAGGGGCGCGCGAAGGCCGGGGCGCGGCTGTCCACCCAGTTGCCCGCGGGCGCGTCGGCGACCTGCCCGTCTGGCGTCGGGAGCTTGCCTTGCATATGCTGTCCTTCATGAGCGCGAAGATCAGGCTGTATGTAGATCACCCTCTGGGGGAGGGGCAAACGGTTCCTTTGAGCCGCGAGCAGGCGCACTACCTCTTCGGGGTGATGCGGCTGGGGCCGGGCGGGCAGGTGCTGCTGTTCAACGGGCGCGACGGCGAATGGCGGGCCGAGATCACCGGCGCCGGCAAGCGCGAGGGCGCGGCGCAGGTGCTGGAGCGCACCCGCCCCCTGCAGGCGCCGCCCGACCTCTGGCTTCTCTTCGCGCCGATCAAGAAGGCGCGCACCGATTTCATCGTCGAGAAGGCCGCCGAGATGGGCGCGGCGCGGATCCTGCCGGTGCAGACCGAGTTCACCAATGCCGAGCGCATCCGCCAGGACCGTCTGCAGGCCCATGCCATCGAGGCCGCCGAGCAATGCGGCGGCACCTTCGTGCCGCCGGTGGCCGAATTGCAGAAACTGGACGCGGTGCTGGCGGACTGGCCGGCGGGGCGGCGGCTGATGTTCTGCGACGAGGCCGCGGCGGGCCAGGCCCGCACCCTCTCGGATGTGCTGGCGGGCGAGCCCTGGGCGGTGCTGATCGGCCCCGAGGGCGGTTTCTCGCCGGCCGAGCGGGGCCGGCTGCTGGATCTCGATTTCGTGCACGCCGTAAGCCTCGGCCCGCGCATCCTGCGCGCCGATACCGCCGCCGTCGCCGCCCTCACGCTCTGGCAGCAGGCGCTGGGGGACTGGCGATGAGCTTCATCCGGCCCGAGGCGCGCGCCGGGATCCGGCGCTGGCGCGAGGCGCTGGCGGGGGGCGGCGCACTGGCGCTTGGCCTCTGGTGGGCGCTCGGCCCCGGCGGCTTGCTGGGCTGGGTCGGATGGGGCCTGGTGGCGCTTTCCGCGGCGCTGATCGTGATCGGCCTGCAGCGCGGCCGGTTCCGCGCCGGCGGCGGCGGCCCCGGCGTGGTGCAGGTGGACGAGGGGCGCATCGCCTATTTCGGCCCGCTGACCGGGGGCGCGGTGGCGGCCTCGGACCTCGTGCGGCTCGAGCTTGATCGCCGCGGCAAGCCTGCCCACTGGGTGCTGGAACAGCCCGGCCAGCCGCCGCTCTACGTCCCGGTCAATGCCGAGGGCGCCGAGGCGCTCTTCGATGCGTTCAGCGCCCTGCCGGGCCTGCGCACCGAGCGGATGCTGGCCGAACTGGCCGCGCAAGGCCGCGGCCGGGTGGTGATCTGGCAGCGCGGCGCGCCCGCGCCTTCCACCCATCGGCTGCATTGACAGCCCGGAAAAATCGCCGCAGGTGTCGCCCAGACGCGGCCAACAGCATCGGAGCGCCCCCATGTCCATTCCCCAGTCCGGCGGCGGACCGATCACCTCCCGCAACCAGCTGGCCGAGTATCTCGCCGACGGGTGCAAGCCGAAATCCGACTGGCGGATCGGCACCGAGCACGAGAAGTTCGGCTATTGCAAGGACACGCTGAAGCCGCTGCCCTATGCCGGCGAGCGCTCGATCCTGGCGGTGCTAGAAGGGCTGCGCGACCAGCATGGCTGGGCGCCGGTTCTGGAGGGCGACAACCTGGTCGGGCTGGAGAAGGACGGCGCCAATGTCAGCCTCGAGCCGGGCGGCCAGCTAGAGCTGAGCGGCGCGCCGCTCGAGACCATCCACGAGACCTGCGACGAGGTGAACCAGCACCTGCGCGAGGTCAAGGACATCGCCGACCGCATCGGCGTCGGCTTCATCGGCCTCGGCGCCGCGCCGATCTGGACCCATGACCAGATGCCGCTGATGCCCAAGGGCCGCTACAAGCTGATGGACGGCTACATGCAGAAGGTCGGCACCATGGGCACCACCATGATGCGCCGCACCTGCACGGTGCAGGTCAATCTCGACTTCGCCTCCGAGGCGGACATGGTCCGGAAACTGCGCGTGGCGCTGGCGCTGCAGCCGGTGGCCACCGCGCTTTTCGCCAATTCGCCCTTCTTCGAGGGCAAGGTGAACGGCGACAAGAGCTGGCGGGCGCGGGTCTGGCGGCATCTCGATGCCGACCGCACCGGCATGCTGCCCTTCGTCTTCGAGGAGGGGTTCGGCTTCGAGGCCTGGGTGGACTACGCGCTCGATGTGCCGAT
The DNA here is from genome assembly GCA_020441165.1 of Sedimentitalea sp. Lineage (GTDB taxonomy): Bacteria > Pseudomonadota > Alphaproteobacteria > Rhodobacterales > Rhodobacteraceae > JAGRMU01. Next base: position 17,681 of record JAGRMU010000082.1, on the reverse strand, counting down.
GTATTTCGTCTACCGCGACGGGAAATACATCAACGCCCTTGGCCAGTCCTTTCGCGACTTCCTGCGCGGCGAGCTGCCCGCGCTGCCCGGCGAGGTGCCCACTCTCAGCGACTGGGCCGACCATCTGACCACGATCTTCCCCGAGGCGCGGCTGAAGAAGTTCATCGAGACCCGCGGCGCCGATGGCGGCCCCTGGCGGCGGCTCTGCGCGCTGCCCGCCTTCTGGGTCGGGCTGCTCTATGACCAGTCGTCCCTGGACGCCGCCTGGGACCTGGCCAAGGGCTGGGATGCCGCGACCCGCGACGCGCTGCGCGCGGCGGCCGGCAAGGACGGGCTGCAGGCGCGCGTCGGCGGGATCGACATGCACGACCTGGCCCGAAAGGCGGTCGAGATCGCCGAGGCCGGGCTGAAGGCGCGGGCGCGGTCCGGCGCCGGCGGCATGGTGCCCGACGAGACCCATTTCCTCGCCGCGCTGAAGGAGAGCATCGACAGCGGCCAGGTGCCCGCTGACGAGCTGCTGGCACATTACCACGGCGACTGGAACGGCGATCTGACCCGGATCTACGCCGAGTACAGCTACTGACCTACGCCGCTCAGCCGCGCGGCACTTTTGGGATCGACGAGGGGCCGGCCCCGGCACCTTCGTCCAGGGGGTCGGGTCCGAACCGGTTCGGACCCTCGGTGCCGCGCGTCGCATACCAGACGATCAGGACGATCCAGCCGATCAGCGGGATCAGCACGATCCAGTACCACCAGCCCGAGCGGTCCAGATCGTGCAGCCGCCGCACCGCCACCGAGATCGACGGCAGGAAGGTGGCCAGCGAGAAGATCGCCGAGAGCGCCGCGACCTCGCCGCTTCCGGCCTCGCTCGCCGTCGCGCCGAAGAGGGCGCTGTCGAGCACCGACAGGATCAGGCCGCAGACAGAGACGAACAGCACGAACCACCAGAGCTCGGATCGCCGGGCCCGGCCCGAGAAGGTGACATATTTCGAAAAGCAGGTCCGGACGGCTTCGGTGAATGACATGCGGGCTCCTTCGCGATCTGCCTGCGCCTTTTGCCGGGCACGCGCGGCGCGTCCCAGATAGCCTAGAGGCGTTTGCCGCTTCCCGCAAAATCAATCTGCGGTCCGCAGATGCCGCGGAGCACCGGCTGCGTCTTTGCGCCGGCGGGTCCGGAATTCAGCCCAAGGCCATGTCCGCGAAGACGATGACAACGCCCAGCTCGAGATCCGCGGCATCGGTGTGGTGCAGGCGCGCCAACTTGGTGCCGTCCACCAGGATCGCGCTGTCCCGACCGACCGCGGCGACCTGCACCCGGGCGCCGGCATCGAAGCCGCTCAGCACGACGCGGTCGTGATCCGCGTCGAAATCAAGGATCCGGTCGCAGGCGTCGGATCCATCCGAAGCGGCGAAGACGAAGGTGTCTGCGCCGCGCCCGCCGGTCAGCCTGTCCATCCCGGCCCCGCCAGAAAGCACATCCGCCCCGGCGCCGCCCTGCAGGCGGTCGTTGCCGGCGCCGCCGTCGAGCATATCGGCGCCGCGCCCGCCGCGCGCAAAGTCATTGCCATCGCCGCCCGACAGCAGATCCTTGCCGCGCCCGCCGAACAGCCGGTCGTTGCCGGCCTCGCCCTGGATCATGTCGCGCCCGCCGCGTCCGCTGAGATAATCGCTGCCGCTGCCACCCTCGATCCGATCGGCGCCACCCTTGCCCCAGACCCGGTCGTTGCCGCCTCCCGCGATCACCAGCCCGCCCGCCGCATCGCAATGCAGCACGTCGTTGCCGCCGCGGGTGAAAAGGGCCGACCAGCGGATCTCGGCTTCGGCGGCGACCAGCTTGCCCAGCTCCAGCGAGCGCAGGTTGCCGTCCTGGATGTGGATGCCGCCGTAGAGCCGGCTGATCCCGGCCTCCTCGGCGGCCTCGGTCAGCGTCGCCCATTGCAGCACCACCGGCTCGCCCCCGGGCCAGTCCTCGAAGGCCAGCCCGGTGGCGACATACTGGCCGATCAGATCGATCCCCGGCACGTGGTCGAGGTCGTAGTTTCCGTGAGTGGTGCCGTCGAAGAAGAGGTCCGAGCCGACGAAGCTGGCGATGGTCTTGGCCGCGGCCATCGAGAAGGCGGAATGGCCCGAGACGTATTCGGGGAAGGGTGGGGTGACGAAGGTAAGGTTCTGATAGGGCTGCCAGTCCTCGCCCATGATGGTCTGCGTGCCCTGGTTCGGCCCGGCCCAGGCTTCGACTTCCTGGCCTTGGAAGAGATAGCGGATCGCCGTCTGCGGGCGCACCAGATCGTAGTGGAACTTCGCCTCCCAGGTGGCGATGCCGGCATCGAAGAGCGCGGCGTTGAGGGCGAAGAACATCTTGGCATCCTCGTCGATGCCGTGGCCCTCGCGCAGGGCGATGTCCTGGGCGATCTGGTTCCAGTGGCCGGGTGGCGATTCGGTGCGCGGCCCGTCGGCCCAGTATTCGGCGATCACCTTCTGCTCGGCGGTCAGGCCGGCGCTCAGATGCAGCACCTCGGTGAACTGGTCGCGCCAGGCCTGGTCATAGGTGGTCACCTTGCCGGTGCCGTCGACATAGACGGCCAGGTTGGCCAGCTGCGGCGGCGCCGGGGGGCGGAATTGGTCGCCCGAGACCAGCGCGAAGGGGGTGACGCCGCCCCAATGCGGGGTCAGCGCCACCTGGTCGACATAGCTGGCCGGATCGTCCGGATCGATCACCGGCACGCCGTTCGCATCGACGACCGCGCCGGTGGGGATGCGCAGCGGCTGCCAGTGATTGGGATCGAACGCGGCCCCGCCCGGCGCATTCGGGGCGTCCGGATCGGGGCTGTTGACCGGCGCATAGCCCGAGGTGTCGGCATAGAGCTCGGCATAGTTCGACCCGTCCCCGGCGCGCGCCGCCCAGACAGTGGCGGCGGCCAGGTTGCCGACCCCGGCAGCGGTGGCCGTATCGGTGCCGGTCATGCCGGTGTCATAACCGAGCGCATCCATGAAGGCATCGAAGCGCGCCTGCTGGTCTGGAAAGAACGCGCTGAGCATCCGGTAGGCGGCATAGCTGACCGCTTCGGCCTTGTGGGCGAGATCGTGCTCGGCCACGGGCCGGGCGATGTCGCCATATTGGCCGTCGGCGGCGCGATCATAGGCCGCCCAGGCGTCGTAGATCGCGGCGCTGGTCAGGTGCAGCTGGTAGGTGGTGGCGGTCGGCTTGGCACCGCCGTCGCGAATCGCCGACAGCATCAGCTCGTTCCACGCGGCGACAAGCGACTGGTCTGCGGGCATTTATGCGCTCCTCCCGGGCGCCGCTCGGAATCGCGGTCCGGGCAATGACATCAACAAATCCTCACGCGATCCTACGAATCCGTGATCGGTGCCGCCATTCCCATTTGGGGACAGGCCGGCGTCTGCCGATCGGGCGGACGTGGGGGAGGGGAGACCCGGGGTAACGCTGCGCTCAGGAAAGCGTGCGGCTCATGCCGGGATACGTGGGCAGGGCGGCGCCGGTCACTTGCGTCCGATGCGCGGCTCGGTGCCGGCGCGAATGCGGGCGATGTTGGCGCGGTGGCGCCAGATCACCAGCCCGGCCAACGGCACCGCCAGGGCCAGGGTGCTGCCGAAGCCCAGCAGCGGCGCCCAGAGCAGCGAGCCGGCCGCCGCCGCCAGGGCGCCGGCCGAGGAAATCCGCGTCGCGGCCGCCGCTGCCGCCCAGGTGAGGCAGCAGGCCAGCCCCACCGGCCAGGCCAGGGCCAGCCAGACCCCGAGGAAGGTCGCCACGCCCTTGCCCCCGCGAAACCCCAGCCAGAGCGGAAAGCAATGCCCCAGCAGCGCCGCCAGCCCGGCCAGTTGCGCCGCGTCCTCGCCCGCGAAGCCGCGCGCCAGCAGCACCGCCAGCGCCCCCTTGGCGCCGTCCAGAGCCAGGGTCAGCGCCGCTGCCGTGCGGTTGCCGGTGCGCAGCACGTTGGTGGCGCCGATATTGCCCGAGCCGATCTCGCGCAGGTTCCCGAGGCCCATCGCCCGCGCCAGGATCATCCCGAAGGGGATCGAGCCCAGACCGTAGCCGATCACGGCCCAGAGCAGCAGCTGCGCCTCGGGGGTGGTCAGCGCGGGCATCAGGCGGACCCGAAGACGCGGCGCCCGGCGACCCAGGTGCCCAGCACCCGGCCCTGCATCCGCGCCCCGTCGAAGGGCGTGTTGCGCGATTTCGAGCGCAGCGTGGTGCGGTCCATCACGAAGGGCAGGTCCGGATCGAAAAGCACCAGGTCGGCCGGCGCGCCGGGGGCAAGCCGCCCGGCCGGCAGGCCGAGCCGCCGCGCCGGGTTCAGCGACAGGGCGCGGAACAGGGCGGGCAGGTCGAACCCGGCGCCGTGATGCAGCCGCAGGGCCGCCGGCAGCAGCGTCTCCAGCGCCACCGCGCCGCTGGCCGCCTCCTCGAAGGGCAGGCGCTTGCTTTCCTCGTCCTGGGGCGTGTGCATCGAGCTGATGACGTCGATCAGCCCGTCGCGCAGCGCCTCGATCACCCCCTGGCGGTCCTCCTCGGACCTCAGCGGCGGCTTGACCTTGAAGAAGGTGCGATAGTCGGCCACGTCCAGCTCGTTGAGCGTCAGGTGGTGGATGCTGACCCCGGCGGTGATGTCGAGCCCGTTGCGCTTGGCGCGTGCCAGCGCCGGCAGGGCGCGGCGGGTGGTGATCTGGTCGGCGTGATAGCGCGCGCCGGTCATCTCGACCAGCGCGATGTCGCGGTCCAGCCCCATGCGCTCGGCCATCGGCGAGACCGCCGCGAGGCCGCGCAGGCTGGCGAACTTGCCCGAGGTCGCGGCGGCGCCGGCGGAGAGGCCCGGATCCTGCGGATGGGCGATCACCAGCGCGCCCAGCGCGCGGGCATAGGTCAGGGCGCGGCTGAACACCTTGGTGTCGGCGATCACGTGATCGCAATCGGTGAAGGCCACCGCGCCGGCGTCGAGAAGAAAGCCGATCTCGGTCATCTCGCGCCCGGCCCGGCCCTTGGTCAGCGCCGCCATCGGCAGCACGTTGACCGGGGCGGCCTCGTTGGCGCGGCGGCGCACGAATTCCAGCGCCTCGGGGCTGTCGATGGGCGGCGAGGTGTCGGGGCGCGTGACCATGGTGGTCACCCCGCCCGCGGCGGCCGCCAGGCCGGCCGAGCGATAGCTCTCCTTGTGCCGCTCGCCCGGCTCGCAGACCTTGACCCCGATATCGACGATCCCCGGCGCGAGGCACTTGCCGCCGCAATCGACGGTCCCCACGGCGTCGCGCGCAATGTTTCGCGCGCGAAACAATCCTTCCAGATCAACAGGTTCGGTTAACGTCTCGGCAATCCGACCGTCCGTTGCCAGAAGAGTTCCGTAACCATCCGTTCCCGCCTCGGGGTCGATCAGCCGGGCGTTGGTGAAGGCTATCGAGTGCATCTAGTCCGGTCCGATCATGCTGGGATCAAGTTTCCTGACCCGATCATGAAAAACCCGATGTAGGGAATCGAGTGTTTCCGCGAGCCAAAGATGTTGCTCGGGCCAACTGGAAGGGTTCGCGACATCGGGAAAATGCTTCTGGACATAGATGCGTCTATCTTTGGCGGCACCGTCATACCAGACCAGTGGTTGACCTAGTTCTGCCTCGATTTCGTGCCGATCTATCTGGAGGAGCTCAAAATAAGCACTCGCCGTCGTTCCGGTCAGATATATTTCTCCCCTTACCCAACTCTCTCGCCGGTTCAATACGCCATTGATGTGGACGCCCGACTTGCCCACGCCGTGCGTGATCCAATTCTGCGCGAGTGGTTTGACAGCTCGAACCCGTCGACTTTGCGTTGAGAGGGCGTGTCCGAATGCGGTCCAGTAGTCCAGCAGCATCTGACGCGGCTCGGTCAGGGTGCGATCCTCGATCGCTTTCTTTGCGTTACTCGTTGTGCGCGACCAATCGTTTGGCCCGCTTATCATGTTGAACTTTGGCGCCGCCGGGCTTGATCCGATGCGCCAGAGTTCGACCTCCAATGCAAAGAACCGCACGTTGGTATCTGTGATCTCGTTCAGCCAGTCGATTGCGGCGCGGTGTTCTTCCGCGACGCGCGCCGCAATCCAGACGATGGTAACTGCGTCCAGGCCTGCGGCATAAGTAATCAATTGGCCGAGATGTGTATGGTCCGTCCGTTCCAACTGGTTCTCGATCAGGACCCAGCGATCGCTCAGCGTATCCTTGCAAAGGATGTCGGCGCGGAATGGTCCGACGTTCTGCTCAACGCCCTCGAGTTCCAGTTCGATCCCCAAGGCATCGCTCAGAAGGTCAAGATTGTCTTCGCGCGCAAGCCAGGGCGTGAAATCGAGCGCTTCTGATTGCCAGACATATCGGAGATCGACCTTTTCCAGTCTGCCCAACTCGGTCATGCCCGTGCCCTCTCGATGGCGGCGATGGTGGCGGCGGGGTCGGCCTGGTACTTGATCAGGTGCTTGTCGCCGCCGCGGGTGACGAGTTGCACGAAGCTGCCCAGCCGGTTGACGGCCGCGATCTGCGCCAGCGGCACACGCTGTCCGCCGGGGCCGGTCAGCGCGCCGCCGGCAAGGCTCCAGGTGGCGGCAAGCTCCTCGGAGGCGAGGAACCAGCCGCGGAAGGCGATGGCGGCCAGACCGGCCACGGCGCCGGTCCAGGGATGGGCGCTGTCCAGCAGCCAGAGCACCGCCATCGCCCCGGCCATGGCCACCGCGGCCAGAACCGCGTGGCTGCGCAGGTAAGCGCCGCGGTCGGGAACGAAGCGGAGCGCGGCCTCGTTCATGCAAGCCAGATCAGCAGCGCGAGCGCGATCAGCAGCATGACCACCGCGAAGACCAGCCCGCCGATCCGCCGCGCCTGCGAGCGTGCCGCGCGCGGCGAGGAGCGCGCGCCGCCCGAATAGGGTTTCGCGCTGTCGGTCTCGATCGGGCCGCCGCGCCAATCGGTCGGCTCCACGGCATAGGCGCCGATGAGGGTCAGGCCGGGCCCGGGGGCGAGGGTGACGGCGCGGCCGCCGAAGGCGCGGCTGAACAGAACCAGCACATGGCCCTCCAGCGCCTTCAGCCGGGCGCGGTCGGCGGCAAGCTCGGACGGCGGAATACCGGCGCCCTCGGTCAGATAACCCAGCAGGCCGAACTCCTCGAGATCGGCGATCCTGATGATCTGGGCATCGGCGGGATCGATGCCCTGCACCCCCAGCACCTGGTCGAGCGCGCCCGGCTCGGAAAGGAACCTCGCCTGCTCGTGCGGCATCTCCAGCGCGAAGACCCGCACGATGCCGCGTTCCGAGGCGGGGACGGTGAGCGGGCCGGTCATGCCGCCTCGCGCGCCCGGCGCAGGTTGCGCGCCAGAAGCTCCATCGCCGCCATGCGCACCGCCACGCCCATCTCGACCTGGTCCTGGATCACGCTGCGGTTGATGTCGTCGGCGAGCGTGCCGTCGATCTCGACCCCGCGGTTCATCGGCCCCGGATGCATGACGATGGCGTCCGGTTTCGCCAGCGCCAGCTTCTCGGCGTCGAGCCCGTAGCGGTGGTAGTATTCGCGCTCGGACGGGATGAACCCGCCATCCATGCGCTCGCGTTGCAGTCTCAGCATCATCACCACGTCGACCTCCTTCAGCCCCTCGGCCATGTCCTCGTAGACCTCAACGCCGAACTCGGAGATTTGTGCCGGCATCAGGGTCGGCGGGCCGATCAGGCGGATGCGGTTCTCCATCTTGCCCAGCAGCAGGATGTTCGAGCGCGCCACGCGGGAATGGGC
>JAGRMU010000082.1:0-9851 GCA_020441165.1 Sedimentitalea sp. | reverse complement strand
GCGTCCAGCAGCGCCTGGGTCGGATGCTCGTGCCGCCCGTCGCCGGCATTGAGCACCGCGCAATTGACCTTCTGCGCCAGCAGGTCCACCGCCCCCGATTGCGGGTGGCGCACCACCAGCAGGTCGGGATGCATGGCGTTGAGGGTCAGGGCGGTGTCGATCAGCGTCTCGCCCTTCTTGATGGAACTGGCCTGCATCGCCATGTTCATCACGTCCGCGCCAAGGCGCTTGCCGGCGATCTCGAAACTGGCCTGGGTGCGGGTGGAATTCTCGAAGAACATGTTGATCTGGGTCAGCCCGGCCAGCACGTCGGAATGCTTCGACGGGCCGCGGTTCAGATCGACATAGGTGTCCGCCAGATCGAGCAGGGCGCGGATGTCCTCCGGCGCCAGGGGCTCGATTCCCAGAAGGTGGCGGTGGGCGAAACTCATGCGCGCGGGGCTCCGGGTCGGTCCGATGCCCCGCTTATAGGAAGCCCGCGGGGGCTGGGCAACAGGTCAGGCTCAGTCAGCGGGCGGGGCCTCGGGTCGGGCCTCGGGCCGGACCGGAGGCCGCGTCGGCGCGCAGCCGCCCTCGGGCGTGCAGGTGAAGCCCGGATCGCAGATCGCGCCGCCCGTGCAGCGGGTGGCGCCCGGGGCCGAGCAGCCGCCATCCTTGAGGCAGAGGCTGTTCGGGTGGCACCAGCGCCCGTAGCCGCAATCGACGGCGTTCTGCGGCACGCAGCCGCGGATCAGCGAGCAGCGGAAGCCCGGATTGCACTGCGAGCCGGTCTCGCAGAGGATCGCGCCGGGGCGGGTGCAGCCGCCCGAGGGCAGGCAGGTGCTGCCGGCGGGGCAGCCGCCGCCATCGCGGCAGGGGGTCTCGCCGCGCGGGATGCAGCGGCCATCCCGCCCGCAGGTGAAGCCGGGCAGGCAGACCTGGCCGGTGCTGCATTTTTGCGAGCCGACGGGCGCGCAGCGCGTGCCGGCGTCGATGCACTGCTCGCCCGGCCCGCAGGACCGCCCGCCGCCGCAATAGGTGCCGCCCGCCGGGATGCAGTGCCCGTCCCAGCTGCAGCGGGTGCCGGGCTGGCAGCAATTGCCGGGGCCGCATTGCATCTGCCCGATCGGGCAGGCGCCGCGCGTGCCGGGTCGGGCGAAAGGATCGGAGAGCAGATCGGCGGCCGCCGGCGCCGGCAGAAGCGCCAGCAGCAGCGGGACCAGCAGGAGGAGGGGCAAGGCGCGCATGGGGCGATGGTCGGGCGGCGCGGCCGGCGAGGCAAGCGATTCGGCGCGGGCCGCCGGGCGCGGCGGCGCTTTCCCTCGCCGGCAGGAGCGGTAGAGTGGCGGGCATGGAATCGGCCCTCGACCCCCACACCGCGCTGGCGCTGCTGGAATGGCAGATCGAACTCGGTGCCACCGAGGCGATCGGCGACGCGCCGCTGGACCGCTATGCCCTGGCCGAGGCGGCGCCGACGACGGCCGCACCCGGGTCCGCCGGTCCGGTCCCGGCGCCCGAGGTGGCGGACCCGGTGGCGGTGGCGCGCGCTGCCGCCGAGGCCTGTGACACGCTGGAGGAGCTGCGCGCGGCGCTGGAGGCCTTCGAGCTTTGCGAGCTGAAGAAGGGCGCGCGCAACCTGGTCTTTTCGGACGGGGTGCCCGGGGCGCGGGTGATGATCGTCGGCGAGGCGCCGGGGCGCGACGAGGATCGCGCCGGGCGGCCCTTCGTCGGGCGCGCCGGGCAGCTTCTCGACCGGATGCTCGCCGCCATCGGACTGGGCCGCGATGCTTCGGTCTACATCACCAACGTGATGCCCTGGCGGCCGCCGCAGAACCGCGACCCGCGCCCCGAGGAGATCGCGATGATGAAGCCGTTCCTGGCCCGGCACGTGGCGCTGGCCGCGCCCGACCTGCTGGTGCTGGTGGGCAATATCAGCTGCCAGGCGGTGCTGGGCAAGCGCGGCATCACCCGGCTGCGCGGCACCTGGCAGGAGGCGCTTGGCCGGCCGGCGCTGCCGATGCTGCACCCGGCCTACCTTCTGCGGCAACCGCTTGCCAAGCGCGAGACCTGGGCCGATCTGCTGGCGCTGCAGGCACGGCTGCGCGATGGTTGATGCGCTGACACTCGCCGCCTTCATCCCGGCCGCGCTGGCGCTGAACCTGACGCCGGGGGCGGACATGATGTTCTGCCTCGGCCAGGGGCTGCGGGCCGGGCCACGCGCGGCGGTGGCGGCGAGCGCCGGCATTTCGGCCGGCGCGATCGTGCACGTGACCCTGGCCGGGCTGGGCCTCGGGGCGGCGGTGGCGGCGCTGCCCTGGCTTTTCGACGTGATCCGCTGGCTGGGGGTCGGCTACCTGCTGTGGCTGGCCTGGGGCGCCGTGCGCGGCGCCGGGGCGCCGCCGAAGCCCGCCGGGTTGCGCGCCACCCGCGCCTTCCGCACCGGGCTGCTGGTGAACCTGGCCAATCCCAAGGTGATCCTCTTCGTGCTGGCCTTCGTGCCGCAATTCGTCAATCCCGCCGCCGGATCGGTGCTGGGCCAGTTCCTTGTCTTCGGCGCGGTGCTGGCGCTGGGCGGGTTCGTGGTCAACGCGCTGGTCGGCCTTTTCGCCGGGCGCGCCAGCCGGCGCCTGTCCGGATCGCCCGGCATGGCGCGCGCCCTGGGCTATGTGAGCGGCGCGATCTTCACGGCGCTGGCCCTGCGGCTGGCGGTACTGCAAAGGAGCTGAGCCATGTCGCGCATCGACGAAAGCCTCGAATTCATCCCGGTCCGCATCGCGGTGCTGACCGTGTCGGACACCCGCGCGCTGGACGAGGACCGATCCGGCCAGGTGCTGGTCGAGCGCCTCGCCGCCGCCGGACACGTGCTGGCCGACCGCCGCATCCTGCGCGACGAGCGCGCCGAGATCGCCGCGCAGCTGCGCGCCTGGATCGCCGATCCCGGCATCGACGTGGTGATCTCGACCGGCGGCACCGGCCTGACCGGGCGCGACGTCACCGTCGAGGCGCACCGGGACGTCTACGAGAAGGAGATCGAGGCCTTCGGCACGGTCTTCACGATCCTGTCGATGGAGAAGATCGGCACCAGCGCGGTGCAGAGCCGGGCGACCGGCGGGGTCGCCGGCGGCACCTATCTTTTCGCGCTGCCCGGCAGCCCCGGCGCCTGCAAGGATGCCTGGGACGGGATCCTCGCGCCGCAGCTGGATTACCGGCACCGGCCCTGCAACTTCGTCGAGATCCTGCCGCGGCTGGACGAGCACCGGCGACGGAAATAGGCGGCTGCGGCGTTAACACCCTTGTAACTTGGCATTTTCGGCCGTCCCGCTACGATGGCCGCGATCGGTCGCGCGGCGGCCCGAGGGAGTGGACGGCATGCGCTTTCTGCGAGACAGCCTGATCGGCCTGTTCCTGGCGTCCCTGACGCTGGGACTGCTGATCTATGCCGCCTCGCTGGTGGGCGATGCGATCCAGGCCCGGATGCAGGACGACAAGGGGCCGCCGAAGGCCAGCGAGCGGGTCTTCGCGGTCACCGTGGTCACTGCGCTCGAGGAGCGCGTGGCGCCGGTTCTGGAGGCGTTCGGCCAGGTGCAGAGCCGCCGCACGCTGGAATTGCGCGCCGCGACCGGCGGGCGCATCGTCGAACTGGCGACCGGGTTCGAGGAGGGCGGCGCGGTGCGGGCGGGCGACGTGCTGCTGCGCATCGATCCCGCGCCGGCGCAATCGGCGCTGGCCCGGGCCGAAAGCGATCTGCTGGATGCCGAGGCCGAGGAGCGCGATGCCGCGCGATCCCTGACCCTGGCGCGGGACGAGCTGGCGGCGGCCGAAGACCAGGCCGAGCTGCGCGCCCGCGCCGCGCAGCGCCAGATCGACCTGCAGGCGCGCGATGTCGGCACCGCGGCGGCGGTGGAGACCGCCGAGCTGGCGGCGGCGGCGGCGCGGCAGGTGGTGCTGTCGCGGCGCCAGGCGGTGGCCCAGGCCGAGGCGCGGCTGGACCAGGCGGCAACGCGCATCGCCCGGGCCGGGATCGAGCTGGACGAGGCCCGGCGCGACCTCTCGGAGACCACCCTGATCGCCGGCTTCGACGGCACGCTCGGCGAGGTCGGCGTGGTCGAGGGCCGGCTGGTTGCGGCCAACGAGAAGCTGGCGCTGCTGGTCGATCCGGCAGCGCTCGAGGTCGCCTTCCGGGTCTCGACGGCGCAATATGCGCGGCTGCTGGACGCGGACGGCGCGCTGCTGCCGGCGCCGGTGACCGTCGCGCTGACCGCCACCGGCGCCGAGATGGTCGCGACAGGGCAGATCAGCCGCGACAGCGCCGCGGTGGGCGAGGGGCAGTCGGGGCGGCTGATCTTCGCCGCGCTGGACAGCGCGCCGGGGTTCAAGCCGGGCGATTTCGTCACCGTCGCCGTGGAGGAACCCGTGCTGGAACGGGTCGTGCGCCTGCCGGCCTCGGCGCTCGACGGCGCGGGCCGGGTGCTGGCGCTCGGCCCCGAGGACCGGCTGGAGGCGCTGGAGGTGACGCTGCTGCGGCGCCAGGGCGACACGGTGCTGGTGCGCGGCGAGGGCCTTGCGGGGCGCGAGGTGGTGGTCGGGCGCACCCCGCTGCTGGGGCCCGGCATCAAGGTCCGCCCCCTGCGCCCCGAGGCCGCGGCGGCGCCGGGCCGTGAGATGCTGGAGCTTTCCGACGAGCGCCGCGCGCAGCTGGTGGCGCTGATCGAGGCCGATGGCGCGATGCCCGAGGCGGCCAAGGCGCGGCTGCGCGCCCAGCTCTCCGAGCGCGAGGTTCCGGCGGGCCTGGTGCAGCGCCTCGAAGCCCGGCGCGGGGGCTAGGGCGTTGGCGCGCGAGATCCCGGCGCCGGCCGGGGGCCTTCTGTCCTATTTCGCCCGCCACCGGACGGCGGCGAACCTCCTTTTGGCGGTGATGCTGGTGATGGGCGCGGCGGCGATGCCCAACATGCGCGCGCAGTTCTTTCCCGACGTGATCGTCGACACGGTCAGCGTCAGCGTGCTCTGGGAGGGGGCCGGCCCCGAGGACGTGGATGCCGGCATCGTGCAGGTGCTGGAGCCGGCGCTGCTGGCGGTGGACGGGGTCGAGGGATCCGCGGCCACCGCGAGCGAGGGCCGCGCCAGCGTGATGCTGGAATTCGAACCCGGCTGGGACATGGCGCAGGCCGCCGCCGACGTGCAGGCGGCGGTGGACGCGATCACCCTTCTGCCCGACGAGGCCGAAGCCCCCGAGATCCGGCGCGGCGCCTGGCGCGACCGGGTCACCGACGTGGTGATCGCCGGGCCGGTGGCGCCCGAACAGCTGGGCCGCTTCGCCGACGAGTTCGTGGCGCGGCTCTTCGCGGCGGGGGTCACCCGCAGCACGATCAGCGGCATCGCCGCGCCGCGCACCGTCGTCGAGGTGCCATCGGTCAACCTGCTGGCCCATGACATCGGACTGGCCGAGATCGCCGAGGCCATCGCCGCCGAGGTGGTCGCCGACCCCGCCGGGGAGGTGTCGGCGGCCAATGCGCGGGTGCGCACCGGCAGCGAGAAACGCGCGGCCGCCGACATCGCCGGGATCGTGCTGCGCTCGAACGCCGACGGCTCGAAACTGACGGTCGGCGACGTGGCGCGGGTCCGCATCGAGGGGGCGGGCCGCGATCACGGCTATTTCGTCGGCGACAACCCGGCGGTCTCGATCCGCGTCGACCGCTCGGACAGGGGCGATGCCATCGAGATCCAGGCCCGGGTCGAGGCGGTCGCCGCCGAGATGCAGGCGGTGCTGCCGCCCGAGGTGCGCATCGACCTGATCCGCACCCGGTCCGAGGCGATCAGCGGGCGGCTGGAGATCCTGATCGACAACGGGCTGATGGGGCTGGGACTGGTGTTGTGCCTGCTCTTCCTGTTCCTGAACGCGCGCATCGCCTTCTGGGTCGCGGCGGGCATCCCGGCGGCGATGTTCGCGGCCATCGCGCTGATGTATGCCGCCGGGCTGACGCTGAACATGATCAGCCTCTTCGGCCTGATCCTGACCCTCGGCATTGTCGTCGACGACGCCATCGTGGTGGGCGAGCATGCCGATTTCCGCGCCCGCCGGCTGGGCGAGCACCCCGTCGCCGCCGCCGAGAACGCCGCGCGGCGCATGGCGATGCCGGTCTTCGCCGCGACGCTGACCACGGTGATCGCCTTCTTCGGCCTCGTCGCGGTGGGGGGGCGCTTCGGCGAGATGATCCGCGACATTCCCTTCACGGTGATCGCGGTGCTGGCGGCCTCGCTGGTCGAGTGCTTCCTGATCCTGCCCAACCACCTGACCCATGCCATCGCCCATTCGGCGAAGGAGCACTGGTACGATCTGCCCAGCCGCACCGTCAACCGGGGCTTTCGCTGGCTGCGCGACCGGGCCTTCCGGCCGCTGACCGCGCTGGTGGTCCGCGCCCGCTACGTGGTGCTGGCGGCGCTGGTGGCGGTGCTGGCCAGCCAGGTCGCCCTGGTGATCCGCGGCGACGTGCAATGGCGCTTCTTCAACGCGCCCGAGCAGGGCTCGGTCACCGGCAGTTTCGCCATGCTCGACGGCGCAACCCGCGCCGACTCGCTGGCGATGCTGCGCGAGATGCAGGCCGCGACCGAGGCGCTGGCGGCCGAGTATGCCGAGCGCTACGGCGTCAACCCGGTCACCTTCGTTCTGGCCGAGCTGGGCGACACCGCCGGGCGCGGGCTCGGCGGGGTCGAGACCAAGGATCCCGACCTGTTGGGCGGCATCTCGATCGAGCTGATCGACGCCGACCTGCGGCCCTATTCCAGCTTCGCCTTCGTCGGCGAGCTGCAGGACCGGGTGACGCCGCATCCGCTGGCCGAGATCGTCTCGTTCCGCGGCTGGCGCACCGGGCCGGGGGGCGATGCGCTGGACGTGCAGCTTTCGGGCGCCGAGGTGGGCGTGCTGAAGCAGGCCGCCGAGGATCTCAAGGCGGCGCTGGCGCGCTTCCCCGAGGTCTCGGCGCTGCAGGACGACCTGGCCTATGACAAGGAGGAGATGATCCTCGACCTGACCCCGCACGGGCAGGCGCTGGGGTTCGACATCGACGGGTTGGGCCGGGCGCTCAGGGCGCGGCTGAACGGGATCGAGGCGGCGCAGTATCCCGACGGTCCGCGCAGCGCCGAGATCCGCGTCGAGTTGCCCGAGGCCGAGCTGACCGCCGATTTCCTGGGCCGCACCTACCTGCGCGCCCCCGGCGGCGCCTACGTTCCGCTGGCCGACATCGTCAGCGTCGAGCGGCGCGCCGGCTTCTCGCAGGTGCGTCGCGAGAACGGCGTGCGGGTGATCTCGGTCACCGGCGACATCTCCGAGGACGACCCGGCGCGCGCCGCCGAGATCATGCAGGCGCTCGAGACCGAGATCCTGCCGCGCATCGCCAGCGAGCGGCAGGTGGCCTGGCGCCTGTCGGGGCTGAGCGAGCAGGAGACGGAGTTCCTCGACGATGCCCGCACCGCGCTGGTCCTGACCCTGGCGGGCATCTACCTGGCGCTGGCCTGGGTCTTTGCCAGCTGGACGCGCCCGCTGGTGGTCATGGCGATCATCCCCTTCGGGCTGATCGGCACGATCTGGGGGCACCATGTGTGGGGCGTGCCGCTGAGCATGTTCACGGTGATCGGTCTTCTGGGGATGAGCGGCATCATCATCAACGATTCCATCGTGCTGGTCAGCACCATCGACCAGTATGCCGAGCGGCGCGGGCTGCTCCCGTCGGTCATCGACGGCACCGCCGACCGGCTGCGGCCGGTGCTGCTGACCACGCTGACCACGGTGCTGGGGCTCACGCCGCTGCTGTTCGAGAGCTCGCAGCAGGCGCAGTTCCTCAAGCCCACGGTGATCACCCTGGTCTACGGGCTGGGTTTCGGGGTGCTGCTGGTGCTGATGGTGGTGCCGGCGCTGATCGCGGTGCAGCGCGACGTGGCGCGGCCGATGGCGGCGCTGCGCCGGGCGCTGCGCGGCCCCAGCCGGGGCCTGCGCGGCCTGGTGGCGGCGGTGTCGATCCTGGTCCTGGCCTGGCTGGCGGCGACGCTGGGGGCGGTGGTGCTGACCGGGGCGCTGCCGGCCCCGGTGCTGGCGCTGGTCCCCGCCCTCGCCGCCGTATCGCCGCTGAGCGCCGGGCTGGCGCTCTTTGCCGGCGGCGCGCTGACGCTGGCGGCGGCGGCCTATCTGGGCGCGGTGGTGGTCGATGCGCGGGCCTCGGCGCGGCGCGCCTGACGGCGCCGTGCGGCCAGCGCGAAGAGCCGCGCCACATCGGGGCTGAGCGGCAGGGCGGCGGCGTCGATCTCGGCCAGCGGCACCCAGGCGGCGTCCTCGGCGTCATCTGCGGCGCAGGGATCGCCGCGCGGATCCTCGCAGAGCACGGCGATCAGCCGGTAGTGCAGGGCGGGCCGGTCCCCCGTGCCAGGGCGCACCAGTTCGATCTCGATCAGCGCTTCCACCGGGTCGGCGATCACGCCGGTCTCCTCGCGCAATTCCCGCGCCGCCGCCTGCAGCGCGCTCTCGCCCGGCTCGACATGGCCGCCCGGACAGCCCCAGAGCCCGCGGTCGGGCTCCTTGCCGCGGCGGACCAGCAGGGCGTGGGTGTCGCTGAGCACCACGGCGAGCGCGCCGAGACGGGGGGCCGGCGCCATCCGCGCTCAGCCCGACGTGCAGCCGTGGATATCGACCGCGTGGTTCTCGCCCAGCACGGTGATGCGCACCAGGGAGCGGTCGAGCGCGAAGGCGCCGCCGGTCACCGAGACCAGATCGCTGGCGGCGATCAGCACCTCGCCCCGGCGCGAGGTCTCGGTCTCGGAGGCCCAGATCGCGGAACTGCCGGGCTCGATCACCGCCACCTCGCGCCCGCCGGCCGAGGGCATGGTCAGATGCGCCTCGATCCGCATGCCGTCGCCGGAAGGGGTGACGCGGCAGGTGGCGCTGCGCAGCCCGGCCTCGGCCTCCGAATAGGGGCGCTGCGCCAGCGCCGCGGCGATCGCGGGATGGCGGTCCGCCCCGGCATCGAGCCGGTGATCGAAGGCGAGCGTGCCGGGGATGCAGACATCCTTGCACAGGCCGATCTCGACCTGCCCGCGCAGGCGCACCGGCGCATCCGGCCGCGCCGGGGTGATCTCGATGGGCAGCACCAGCTGGTCGTGATAGCCGATCGAGCGCATCCCGCCCTGGTCGAAGACCACCGGCGTCGGCCAGCTGATCGCCACGCCGCCGAGATTCTCCGAGCCGCGCCAGTCGAACTGCGGCGGTATCCCGGCCTCGCCCGGCGCGCGCCAGTAGGTCTTCCAGCCCTCGGAGAGATGCAGGCGCAGCGCCGCCTGATAGCCGCCGCCGGCGGTGCGCCCGCCGTCGAGCACCTCGATCCGCACCAGCTCGTCCACCTGCGACTGCGCGGCGGCGCCGAGCGGCGCGAGGGCGGCGAGAAAGAGGGCAACTAGCGGGGTGAGGGGCGATGTCGGCATGGCGCTCTAGATGCGCGCTCGGCGCTGAAATGAAAAGTCACGATCCGGTCAACTTGCCGCAGGCGCAAGCCCGGTGCCGATCTCTCCCTTGCGCCGCGCCGGGCCTGCGGCCATGTTTGCGCAGGTGGGACGGGGCGTGGGCAGAGCGAAGGATCGGGCGAGATGATGGATCTGACCGGAAAGCTGCTGATCGCGATGCCGGGCATGGGCGACATGCGCTTCGAGCACTCGGTGGTGTTCCTGTGCAGCCACGGGCCCGAGGGGGCGATGGGGCTGATCGTGAACAAGCCGGCCGAGGACGTGCGCCTGTCCGACCTGCTCAGCCAGCTCGACATCGTGCCGCAACCGCCCGAGCGCGACATGCCGGTGCATTTCGGCGGCCCGGTGGAAAGCGCCCGCGGCTTCGT
>JAGRMU010000461.1 GCA_020441165.1 Sedimentitalea sp. | reverse complement strand
TTCGGCTTTTGCCAGAAGATCGCGGGCGGTGGCAACGTGCAGGTTCTCGACGATGCGCCCGTCGACCACCGCAACCCCCTGCCCCGTCGCCATGGCCTCGTCGAAGGCGGCGATCTGGCGGCGCGCGAGGTCGATCTCGTCCTCGGACGGCGAGAAGGCGGCGTTGGCGATGGCGACCTGGGCGGGGTGGATCAGCGACTTGCCGTCGAAGCCCATGTCGCGGCCCTGGGCACATTCGGCGGCCAGCCCCTCGTCGTCCAGATAGGCATTGTAGACCCCGTCGATGATGATCACCCCCTCGGCTTTCGCGGCGAGCAGGCAGAGGCCGAGGCTGGTCATCAGCGGCGCCCGGTCGGGACGGAACCGGCTGTTCAGGTCCTTGGCCAGATCGTTGGTGCCCATCACGAAGCCCGCCAGTTTCGGATGCGCGGCGATGGCCGCGGCATTCCGCATCCCGCGCGGCGTCTCCATCATCGCCCAGAGCGGCAGATCGCCGGTGATCGCCGAGAGCGCGTCGAGATCTTCGGGGCTGCCGACCTTGGGCAGCAGCACCGCGTCGGCCTGCATCTCGCACACGGCGCGGGCATCCTCCGCACCCCACTCGGTATCGAGGCCGTTGATCCGCACGATCCGCAGCCGGCGGCCATAACCGCCCGCGGCCAGCGCCGATGTCAGCGTCGCGCGGGCGTTGACCTTTTCCTCGGCCGTCACCGCATCCTCGAGATCGAAGATGATCGCGTCGACCGGCAGGCTGCGCGCCTTGTCCAGCGCTCGCTCCTTCGAGGCGGGAATGTAGAGAAGCGAGCGGTGCGGGCGGGTGCGGGCGTCCATGGGCGTTCCTCGATCAGATCGTCGGGCGCGAAGGGGCCATTTTTGCGCACCGATTGCAAGCCGCTTCTGCCGCATCGCAGCGACGACCGCTCGGAAAAATCCGGGCATCGCGCGCCGCGTTAACCACTATTCAGCCTTCTTGTCGCAGGGTTTCAAGCGTCGGATCGAGGGAATTGGGCCATTCGGCAAGGCCACCGATCTTAGGGCAGCGATACCGACGGACACGGATTTCGGGGCCAGCCGGCCCGGCACACCGGACACCCGGCGGGCCTCACCGGACGGGCGGACCCTGACGGGAAAGGGCAAAACCCATGATCAAGACGGCATTCCACATGACTTTCGGCCTTGGCGTGATGGTTCTGGCGGCCAGCCAGGTCTCGGCACAGCAAAGCCGCAACTGCGCACCGCGCGAAACGGTGATCGAGCGGCTGGCCGACGCCTATGGCGAAAGCCGGCAGAGCATCGGGCTGGGCGCCAACAACGCGGTGGTCGAGGTCTTCGCCTCGAACGACACCGGCACCTGGACGATCACCGTGACCTCGGCGACCGGCATCACCTGCCTGGTGGCCTCGGGGCAATCCTTCGAGACCCTGGCCGAGGCGCTGCCTCCCAAGGGCAACGACGCCTGAGCATGACCGGCGCGCGGCCCGGCCCGCGCGCCCTCGGGCCATCCTGGCCCGGATCAGCGCGGCTCCGGCGGCAACCGGCAGCAGGCAAGACACGGCGACGATAGCGCGCACAACGCGATGCGCGCCTCCCCTTCCGGACATGCGGCAGGCGCGCAGGCGCAAGGGCCGCCTATCGCGATACCGCAGCGAGTGGCACCGACAGCGGCGGCATGATCGCCGACGCCCGGCCCGGCGCCAGAATCGACGCCGCGGTGGCGGCACCCGATCCGCGATCCCCCTACAATCCTCAGGCGCAGAGCGCCCCCGGCATCGCGGCGACGAAATGCACCGCAGCACGCTCCGGCACCGGCGCGCCGCTCAAGCCATTCCCGCGCAACCCTTTTGTCGCCGCCGCGCAACCCCGGCAGGGCGCCCCGCGCGCGCAGGTCGCAGCGAGGGCCACTTGCGCGAAGTTGCGTTAGCGACTAGGCAACGCGCAATTTTCATGAGACCGGAGACCAATCCCATGGCCAGACCAAAGATCGCGCTGATCGGCGCGGGCCAGATCGGCGGCACCCTCGCCCATCTCGCAGCGATCAAGGAGCTGGGCGACGTCGTGCTCTTCGACATCGCCGAGGGCGTTCCCCAGGGCAAGGCGCTCGACATCGCCGAGTCGGGCCCGGCCGAGGGCTTCGACGCGGCCCTGTCCGGCACCCAGTCCTATGCCGACATTGCCGGCGCCGATGTCTGCATCG
>JAGRMU010000460.1:1205-1909 GCA_020441165.1 Sedimentitalea sp. | reverse complement strand
TCCAGGCGTTGCGGAAGAAGGGCTGCGCGCAGAAGGCGATGGCCGGCAGGGTGATCGCCGCCGAGATCCAGTGAAAGAGATCGCGCGTTGCGTCCGTCGCCCCGGACCAGACCGAGACCGACAGCAGCATCACGTTCATCGAGGCAAAGCCCGCCACCGCCAGCCGCATCAGCAGATCGCGGCCCGCCCGGTCGGTCTGCGTGGCCTGCAGCGCGCCCGCGTCCAGCTCGTGCGCCTCATAGCCGAGGCCCGCCAGCGCGGCGACCAGATCGGCGGCGCGCACCTCGGGACCGGCATCGACGAGGGCGCGCTTGAGGGTCAGGTTGACCCGCGCCGCGCGCACCCCGGGATAGGCGTTGAGCCCGCGCTCGACGGCCGAGATGCAGGTCTGGCAATGGATCGTCGGCAGCGACAGTGCGATGCGCGCCTGCTGGGGCATCTCGGGCGCGGTGACCGGGGCGGCGAGGCAGCCGGGACAGGCCGCGGCCGGGGCTGGGCGCAGTTGCGCAGTCATCTCATTCCGCATCCTTCACGAAGAGGACGATCCGCCGGGTGAACTCGGTGCCGTCGTGGGCGATCGCCGCCAGGCGCAGCACCCACTTGCCCGGCCCCAGCGCGACCGGCGCCGCATAGCGGATCCCGTCGAAGACGAAGTCCGGGCGCGCCTCGTGCGCGGCGTCCGTGGCGCGCCCGATGGTCGCATC
>JAGRMU010000460.1:760-1063 GCA_020441165.1 Sedimentitalea sp. | reverse complement strand
CCCCGGGAAGGTGCGCACCGCGCTGACCGCCAGCGCGATGTTCACCGCGATGATCACCCCGAACGCGCCCACGAAGAGCAGCAGCGCGTGCTTGCCGGTAAACTCCCGGTCGGCCATGGCTCAGTTCTCCCGTCCGTTGAAGGTGCTGTCCTTGGAGGCGCGCTCGCCGTTGCTCAGATCCTCGACCCAGAAGCGGATGTCGCTGACCGCCGATTCGGCCGGCCCCGATCCCTTCGGCGCGATCACGTAGACCCGCTGCAGCAGGGTCTCGTTGGCCGGCACCGGGATCGACTGGTAGGGGGT
>JAGRMU010000460.1:0-694 GCA_020441165.1 Sedimentitalea sp. | reverse complement strand
TGCTTGTTGAGCAGCCGCACGTCATAGGTGTTGCGGATCGAGCCGTCCGAAAGGGTGACATAGGTCGGGTTGCGGATCGGGGCGACGGTCATCTCGATGTCGGCGCGGATGAACAGCGCGAAGAGCAGGCCGAACCCGACCAGCGACCACAGCGCGGTATACATGATCGTGCGCGGGCGCAGGATGTGTTTCCAGACGCTCTTGGGGGGTTTGCCCGACCGCTCGTTGGCCTCGTCGCTGAGCGCCATGTAGTCGATCAGCCCGCGCGGCTTGCCGATCTTGGCCATGATCTCGTCGCAGGCGTCGATGCAGAGCGCGCAGGTGATGCATTCCAGCTGCTGGCCGTTGCGGATGTCGATGCCGACGGGGCAGACATTGACGCAGGCCATGCAGTCGATGCAATCGCCCTGCTCCGCCCCGGCCTTGACCGCCTCGGAATGCTTGCGCGGCTCGCCGCGCCATTCGCGATAGCCGACGACCAGCGTGTCCTCGTCCATCATCGCCGCCTGGATGCGCGGCCAGGGGCAGGCATAGATGCAGATCTGCTCGCGCGCGATGCCGCCGAAGAAGAAGGTCGTCGCGGTCAGCAGCGCCACGGTGGTATAGGCGATGGGATGGGCGGTGCCGGTCAGCAACTGCGTCAGCAGGGTCGGCGCATCGGCGAAATAGAACACCCAGGCGCCGCCGGTGGCCA
>JAGRMU010000459.1 GCA_020441165.1 Sedimentitalea sp. | reverse complement strand
TCGCCTGCTGGCCGACCTTGATATATCCCAGACCGACCCGCACCAGCGCATCCATCTTCTCGCGGATGCTGGGCACCGCCTTGAAGAACTCCTGCGCATCCTCGACCGTCATGTCAAGAACATCGGCTATGCTCTTGCCCTTGAAACGGATTTCCAGGGTCTCACGATTGTAACGCGCGCCCTTGCAGGTCTCGCATGTGACATAGACATCGGGCAGGAAATGCATCTCGATCTTGATCAGCCCGTCACCCTGGCAGGCCTCGCAGCGCCCGCCCTTGACGTTGAAGCTGAACCGCCCCGGCTTGTAGCCGCGCGCCTTGGCTTCGGGCAGGCCGGCGAACCAGTCGCGGATCGGGGTGAAGGCACCGGTATAGGTCGCGGGGTTCGAGCGCGGCGTGCGCCCGATCGGCCGCTGGTCGATATCGATCACCTTGTCGAGATGCTCCAGCCCCTTGATCGTCTCGCAGGGCGCGGGTGTCTGGCGCGCGCCGTTGAGCCGCATCGAGGCGGTCTTGAACAGCGTCTCGATGGTCAGGGTCGACTTGCCGCCGCCCGAGACGCCGGTCACGCAGACGAACTTGCCCAGCGGAAACTCGGCAGTTACTTCCTTGAGGTTGTTGCCGGTGGCCTTGACGACGGTGACGGATTTCTTCTTGCCCTTGCGCCGCTCGGCCGGGATCGGGATCGCCCTCGTGCCCGAGAGGTACTGCCCGGTGATCGAGGCCGGATCGGCGGCGACCTGGTCCGGCGTGCCGTGGCTGACCACCCGCCCGCCATGGACCCCGGCACCGGGGCCGATGTCGAAGACGTAATCGGCCTCGCGAATCGCCTCCTCGTCATGTTCGACCACGATCACCGTGTTCCCCTGGTCGCGCAGGTTCTTGAGGGTCAGCAGCAGGCGGTCGTTGTCGCGCTGGTGCAGACCGATGCTGGGCTCGTCCAGCACGTAGAGAACGCCGGTGAGGCCCGAGCCGATCTGGCTGGCCAGACGGATGCGCTGGCTCTCGCCCCCCGACAGGGTGCCACTTGAACGCGAGAGCGTAAGGTATTCCAGGCCCACGTTATTCAGGAACCCCAACCGCTCACGGATCTCCTTGAGGATGGCGCGGGCAATCTCGTTCTTCTGGGCGCTCAGATGTGCCGGCACACTCTCGCACCAGGCATGGGCTTCGCGGATCGACATCTGCACCACCTGCCCCACGTGCAGACCCGCGATCCTCACCGCCAGCGCCTCGGGGCGCAGGCGGAAGCCGCCGCAGGTGCCGCAGGGTCGGTTGTTCTGATAGCGCTCGAACTCCTCGCGGATCCAGGCGCTGTCGGTCTCGCGATAGCGCCGCTCCATGTTCGGGATCACACCCTCGAAGACCCGCGTCACCTGGTAGACCCGGCCGCCCTCGTCGTAGCGGAAGGGGATCTCCTCGGTTCCCGAACCATAGAGAAACACCTGCTGGACGGTCTCGGGCAGGTCCTTCCACTTGGCGTTCTTGTCGAACTTGTAGTGCTTGGCGATGGCCTCGATGGTCTGCAGGAAATACGGGCTCTTGCCCTTGCGCCAGGGCGCCAGCGCCCCGTCATAGACCCTGAGCGCGGCATCGGGCACCACCAGGCGCTCGTCGAAAAACAGCTCGACGCCCAACCCGTCGCAGTCCGGGCAGGCGCCGAAGGGCGCGTTGAACGAGAACAGGCGCGGCTCGATCTCGGAGATGGTGAAGCCGCTCACCGGGCAGGCGAATTTCTCGGAAAAGGTGATCCGCTCGGGCGCATCGCCCGCCGTTTCGAGGATGGCGATCCCGTCGGCCAGGTCGAGCGCGGTGCGAAGGCTGTCGGCCAGCCGGGTCTCCAGCCCCTCGCGGACCACGATCCGGTCCACCACCACGTCGATGTCGTGGCGGAACTTCTTGTCGAGCGTGGGCGGCGCGTCCAGCTCGTGGAACTCCCCGTCGACCTTGACCCGCTGGAAGCCCTGCTTGCGCAGGTCCAGGAACTCCTTGCGGTATTCGCCCTTGCGGTCGCGCACGATGGGGGCCAGCAGGTAGGCGCGGCTGCCCTCCTCCATCGCCATGATCCTATCGACCATGTCCTGCACCTGCTGCGCCTCGATGGGCAGGCCGGTGGCGGGCGAATAGGGGGTGCCGGCGCGCGCGAAGAGCAGGCGCAGGTAGTCGTAAATCTCGGTCACCGTGCCGACCGTCGAGCGCGGGTTCTTCGAGGTGGTCTTCTGCTCGATGGAGATCGCCGGACTGAGGCCGCTGATATGGTCGACGTCCGGCTTTTCCATCATGTCGAGGA
>JAGRMU010000458.1:16572-17788 GCA_020441165.1 Sedimentitalea sp. | reverse complement strand
GCGACGGCCCGCTGACCGGGTCGCGGCGCTCGACCGTCACACCGCATCCGGGCTTTGCCGCGACCGGCACGCTGCCAGCTGTCTACGAGCTGAGCTATCGCGCCGAAAAGATCGACTATACCGGCGCGCTGGTGGTCGGCAACAGCGCCGCCGGCTTCGAGATCCCGACCACAGGGCGAATGGTCCATTCCGGCCGCATCGCGCTGACCCTCAGCCTTTTCGACGCGGCCGGCGGCGCCGCGGTCGCGACCGCCGAGGGCCGGTTCACCGCCAGCATCGGCTTCGGCTCGGGGCGCAGCACCTTCACCGTGGACGCGCTGCAGACCACCTCGGGCGCGGCCCTGCCCTTCGCCACGCTCACCTGGGACCCGCTCGGCCTCTGCGGCGCCCGCGTGGTCAGCAGCGGCCAGGGGGCGATCAAGCTGGTGTCCGAGGATGGCCGCAAGGTCAGCCCGTTCCTGACCGGACGCGCCCCGACGCCGCTGCGCTCGAGCTTCGAGGCCGCGCAATTCGCCGCCGACGATCGCCCCGGCCCGCCGGGCCGCTTCGGGGGCGTGTTCCTGATCGAAAGCGACGAGGGCACCATCTCGGCCGTGTTCCTCTCGGATGGCGCGCCCTGACGATGCGGGTCTGCCATGCCATCACCGCGGCCCTCGGCCAGTCCCCCCGCGGGGCGAAGACCTGTCTTGCCGACAACCTCAAGACCGCGGGCCTCCGCCCGCGCCGCGCGCCAGTCCGGCAGATGGGCGCGACGGCCGAACCGGATGGCCCGCGATGATCGAGGACTGGACGAGCATCGAGGTCACGCCGGGTTCGCTCTGCAGCGAGCGGCTGCCGGCGCCGCTCGACCCGAGCGCATTGCGGGTCCGGCCGGCGACCGTGGCCGAGAATTTCTGCACCGCCGGGCGACAGATGGGCGCGGAAGGCGCCAATCTGCTGCGCGACGCCGACCGCTCGCCCTGGGCGCGCCTCTTTCTGGCCGAGCCGGCCTACCTGCTGTCCGAGATCCTGAGCTTTCATGCCGAGGATTCGGCGCGCGCCTTCCACATCGCCCTCGAGAGCGATCCGGCCGCGGCGATGGCGCAGATCTCGTCCCTGTCGCGCATCCTGGGCGACTGGATCGCCCGCCTGAAGGCGCAGCTTCCCGGCCGGTTCTCCAAGCAGCTCAAGCAGCTCAACATCGAGGGCGCGCTCGAGGACCGGATCGCCGGGCTGA
>JAGRMU010000458.1:0-16362 GCA_020441165.1 Sedimentitalea sp. | reverse complement strand
GGCCTGCTGCTGGCCGAGTTGCAGACCGCCGCCCTGGTGGACGCGCAGATCAACGAGATCGTCGAGCGGCATCTGCGCTTCTACTACGGGGACATCATCGGACAGTTTCCCGCCCCCGCCACGGTGGAAAAGGTGCTGCTGCAGCTGCCCCCCAGCGCCAAACCGGTCTTTTTGCCCGAGGGCACCAGCCTGCAGGCGCGGCTGGCGGACAACTCGGTGCAGAGCTTCGTCACAGAGGTGCCGGTGCATGTCAGCCCGGCGCGCGTCGCCTCGACCGCGGTGCTGATCTACGACACCGATCCGCGGATCTCGTTCAACGCGGCGCTGGCCGGGATCACCGGGGTGCGCGCCGCGCGCCACCCACCGGGACCGCGCGAGGGGCGCGACGGCGTCTTCGCCACCTCCAGCCGTACCGCCGTGGACCTCGGCCTCGACATCGCCTCGCCGATGCTGGCGCTGGCCGAGGGCGACCGGCTGATCGAGCTGCGCCTGCGGATGCGGCGCGCTTCGAACCTGCCGGCAGGCTCGCGCCCGCTCTCCGAGGACGAACTGCTCCGCCGCGCCCGGCTGGGCGGCCGCGATCCCGAGGTGGTGCTGGCGCTGCGCACCGATCCCGACCTGGTCCGCGCCTTCGGCTGGCCGGAACCGGAGGCCGGCATCCAGATCATTGCCGAGCGGGTCGAGGAGATGGTCCGCGCCCGCAGGGTCAGCCCCTCGCTGGCGCTGATCTACGAGGCGCTGGCCGTCTTCGTTCTGGACATCGACGCGCTGCGGGTGCTGCTCGGCCGGATCGTGACGCTGGGGTTGATCGAGGGCGAGCCCCTTCCGCAGGGCGATTACTGGCTCATGCTGCGCTCGAAGATCGACGCCTGCCGCGAGCAGCTGACCGGTCAGACGCTGGCGAACGGGCTCTCGGCCGATGCCCAGGCCTCGATGATCTTCGAGGCCTTCGCGCGCAACGACGACGGCAGTTTCGTCTATTCGACGCAGGACATGTTCCAGAAGCTGCTGGGCGACGCCTTCTCGCTGCGGCTCAGCACCCCCGAGGGCCCGCGCGCGCCGAGCTGGGCGCAGGTGCTGCCCTCGCCGCGGCCGGGCGAGGCCGGGCTGGTGCTGCGGCTGATGGTCGATGCCAGCCTGCCGCCGATCGCCGCGCCCGATCCGGGCGCCGCGCCGGTCCTGTCGCTGCGCTATGCCCCCGATGCGCGAATCTGCCCGGTCTCGTTCTTCGAGCGCTACACGATCCGGAGCGTCGGCTTCCGGGTCAAGGCGGCGGGGTTGCGCGCGCTCAAGGCATTCTCGGACGACGGGCCGCTGGCCACGGACCAGACCTTCCTGCCGTTCGGGCCGCGCCCGGGGGACGGCGCGACCTTCATCGTCGGATGCCGCGAGATGGCGCAAAAGCCGGTGCGCGAGGTCGGCATCGCCCTGACCTGGGCCGAGATGCCCGATCCGGTCGGCGGCTTTGCCGCCCACTACGCCGATTACAAGACCGCCGGCGAGGTCCCCGATCCGGTCCTGGCGCTGGATTATCTCAGCGCCGATGGCTGGCGGCCGATCACCGAGGAGCCGGTGCCGATGTTCGCCCGCCGACCGGTGACCGGCGCGCTGATGCCCGCCCGCGCCCTCGCCGGGCCGGTGCTGGGCAACTCGATCCCGGCCGCCGCGCCGGTGACCGCGCAGGAGTTCAAGTCGCGCCAGACGATCCGCGCCGGCGCGCTGCGCCTCACCCTGGGCGGCACCGCGGGCGGGTTTCACGCCGACCAGTATCCGCTGGCGCTGGTCGATGCGATGCGCCCGCGGCTTCTGCCCTTCGCGAGGCGCCGGATCCCGCCCGAACCCTTCGTGCCGCGGATCGCGGATCTTGCGCTCAGCTATGCGGCAGAGGCCGAGATCGAGCTGGGCATGCCCGACGCCGCCCGCCCCGGCGAGCGCATCGTCCAGGTCGGCCCGTTCGGCCAGGTCGAGGTCTTTCCGAGCCGGATGCAGCGCGAGATCGGGCTCTTTCCGGCGCGCCTCGGCTATGGCCATCTCTTCATCGAGATCGACGGGCCCGGCGCCACCGGGCCGCTGGTGCTGATCTTCGATACCGCCGAGAGCGGTCACCTGCGGCGGATCCCCGAGCCGAACCCGATCGAATGGCACTACCTGACCGCGACCGGCTGGACGGCGCTCCCGGCGACGGCGCTGTCCTCGGACAGTACCGCCGGGCTGATGCGCTCGGGGCTGCTGATGATCGATCTGCCCGAGGACGCCGTGCGCCGCTCGCCTGAGATGCCGGGCAGCGGCGTCTGGCTCGCCGCCGTGGCGACGCGCCCGCGCCTGCACGGCTTTCCGACCCTGCGCGGGGTCGAGACCAACGGCCTGCTGGCGGCCCGCGCCGACGAGAGCTTCGGCGCCGAGGGCGCGGCGCGGGTCTGGACCTTCGCGCCGCCGAAACCGGCGCTGGGAAAGCTTGCCGAGCTGCGCAGCCCCGCCGCGACCCACCCGCCCGAGACGCAGGCCGCCTATGTCGCGCGCGTCGGCGAGCGGCTGCGCCATCGCAAGCGCGCGGTAACCCCCTGGGACATCGAGCGCATGGTGCTGCAGGAGTTCCCCGAGGTCTGGATGGTCAAGTGCCTGCCGCATCTCGTGCGCACCGGCCCGCAGCCCGAACCGGGGCACTGCACGGTGGTGGCGGTGCGCCACCCGCCCGAGATCTCGGCCCGCGTCGCCCCCGCCCCGCATCTCTTCGACGCCAGCACCCTGAAGCGTATCGACGATTTCATCACCGCCACCGGCCCCGGTTTTGCCCGGTTCGACGTGGTCAATCCCGGTTTCGAGCGTCTGCAGGTGCGCGCCAAGCTGGAATTCGACCACTACCGGGACGACGGCGCGATGGCGCAGCGGCTGAAGACCGACCTGCGGCGCTACCTGTCGGTCTGGACCGGCCCGCCCGAACTGGCGCGGTTCGGCTGGGCGCTCAACGTCAAGATGCTGCGCGCCCATATCAGCAGCCTCGAGTATGTGCGCGGCGTCACCGATTTCTCGGTGCTGCACCTGGCGGCGGATGACGGCGGCACCTACCGGCTGCTCGACACCGCGCAGTCGGACGGGCGCGGCCCGCATGGCCCGCGCATCCACGGCATCCACCCCTGGAGCCTGCCCCTGTCGGCGCCCGATCATGCGCTGACCATCCTATCAGAGACCCAGGCAGAGGACCCGATCCAGAGCGGCATCGGCCGGCTTTGCGTCGGCGACATGCTGATCGTGGGTCAGAGGACGCAACCGTGACAAAGCAAGACCGCACCACCCTCAAATCCTTCTTCCGCGATGGCGCTCTGCCCACCGCCGAGCATTACCGGGACCTGATCGACAGCAGCGTCAACCAGGTCGAGGACGGGTTCTCGAAGACCCCGGTGGGCGGGCTGAACCTCAATTCCGTCGGCTCCTCGCTGCGGGTGCTCAGCCTCTACCAGGGGCTCAGCACCGCAACCCCCTCCTGGGTCGTCGATCACGGCGCGACTGCAGACGGGCAGGCGCCGGGCGCGCTGAAGTTCAAGCCGATGTGGGGCGAGCAGGCCGACACGCTCGACGCCGCGAGCCGCGCGCGGCAGGCCGAGGGGCTGTGCCTGACCCGCGACGGGCGCACCGGCGTCAACGTCGCCGACCCCGGCTGGCGGCTCGATGTCGGCGGGGTGGCGCGGATGGCCGGGCGCATCGGCATGGCGACCGAGCGCATCCCCCATGTGCCCGCCGACGGCGACTGGCACGACATCACCCGTGCGCTGACCGGCTGCCAGGCCTTCGAGGTGATGGCCGGCGCCGGCGGTGACAGGAATGCCGGCCATTACGCCCTGCTGCACGCCATCGCAATGAACGCCTACCACCCGCGCAACCCGATCCTGAACTGGCTGTTCGGCCGGCGCCGGATCCGTGCCCAGACCGCGGTCTATGGCAGCTATGCCGACCGGCTGCGCCTGCGCTGGATCGCCACCGAGGAGCGGCACCATTTCAAGCTGCAGCTGCGCGCGAACGCCAATTACGGGGACGGCAAGACGATCCGCTATTACCTGACCCGGCTGTGGTTCGACACGGCGATGGACGGCTCGCGCGGCGACGGCGACCGCGACGCGGGGCTGCTGTGACCGGCACCGACCCCCAGCCCCTCGAGTTCGCCCTGCTGCGCCAGCGGGCGATCGGCCATGCCCAGGCCGCGTCGGGCAAGATCTGGACCGATTTCAACCTGCACGATCCCGGCGTGACCCTGCTGGAACAGACCTGCTTCAGCCTCACCGAGATCTCCTATCAGACCAGCCACGCGATCCGCGACCTGCTGACCGGCGCGGGCGGGCGGCTCGACGTCGAGGGCCTCGCGCTTTTCGATCCGGCGCGCGTGCTGCCGGGCGAGCCGGTCACCGATCTCGACCTCGCGGCGCAGATCGCCGCCGCGCCCCAGGTCGGCCGGGTGCTGGTCTCGCGCATGGCGCGGCAGGGGCTCTACGCCCTCACCGTCATTCCGGCCGTCGATCCGCGCGCCGCGGACCCCGAGGCGCTGGAAACTCAGGCCCGCCACCAGGCACGCGCCGCCTTCTACCGGCATCGCCCTCTCGCCTGCGACCTGGGGCGGATCCGCGTCGCCCGGCGGCGCGAGACGGCGCTGGAGGGCGAGGTGCAGATCACAGCCGCGGCCCGGCCCGAGCGCGTCGCGGCCGAAATCTACTACCACGTCTCGGCGATCCTGCGCGGGCAGGAGGACGGCGGCGGCGAGACGCGCAAGGGCGCCACCCGGGCCGATGTCTTCGAGGCGCCGCAGAGCTTTTTTCACGCGCCCACCGATCAGGACGGCAAGGTGCCGGACCTCGAGACTCACCTGTCGATCCTGCGGGCGATCCCCGGCGTGGCCCATGTCGGCACCCTCGCGCTGCGCGACCTGCCGCCGCCCGTTCTTGCGCGTCCGCCCGAGCCGGGCCAGGAATACTATCGCGACCTGGTGCTGCCCGCGACGGCTCCCGAGATCGGGCTGACCCTGACGCTGCACGGCATCGCGCTGGTCCTGAACCCGAACCGGATCCGCGAGGAGGTGTTCCGCGTCGCCGCCGATCACATCGCCCGCGCGCGCCACCATCTGGACGAGCCCGACTGGGCGGTGCTCTGGGACGGCCGCCGGCGGGATTTCACCCTGGCGCAGGTGGACGCACTGCTGCCGGCGCTCTACCGCACCGCCGCCCCGCGTCCCGCGCCAGCGGAGGCGGGTCTGGACGTCTATCGGTCGGCCATCGACACCCATCTGGCGGCGATGGCGCAGAGCCTCGCCGCGCTGCCGGAGTTCTTCTCGGGCGACACCGACCGCGACGCGATGGATCCGGCGCGGCAGCGGCAGCGCATCGCGGTGCTCGACCACCTGGTCGCCCTGCAGGGCGAGGAGATGCCGCCCACCCAGCATTCCGACCTCCATCTCTATCGTGGCCAGGCGCAGCGCGGCCGGTTCGAGCTCTGGTGGCGCATCGCCTATCTGCGCGCCCTGCCCGCGGTGAACGCGGCGCGCGGCACCGGGCCGCACGGGCAGGGTCCGGGCGGGTTCCTCGGCAAGCTGCGGCTGCTGGCCGATCTGCCACCGCCGCCCGGCGCCGGGCTGACCGCGGGGCTGGCGATGCTCGGCCTGACCCTGGACGCCGGGGCCGCCCCGCCCGTGCCGACCATCGCCCGCGCCGATCTGGTCCCGCCCGAGACGCCCTTCGACATGCTGGTGCGCCGCGACGACACCGCCCGGCCCCTGGCGCCCGCGGTCCTGCTCAAATCCTCGCCCTGGATCGCGCAGGGGCGGACCACGCCGGAGCTCTTCCTGCGCTCGGCCAACCCGTCGAACTACATCGTCGCCGCCGGCGAGACCGGCGGGCACTTCCATGTGCTCTTCGATCCGGGGCATGGCGGCCCGCTCTATCGCTGCGCGACCCACCGGGACAAGGCCGCGGCCGCGGCCTTCGCCAACCGGCTGCGCAACACCTGGCGCGCGCTCCATGCCGATGCCGAGGGCGCCTACCTGGTCGAGGACATCCTGCTGCGCGGCAAGAGCCAGGAGTTCGCGTCGCACAGCGCAACGCTGGTGCTGACCGGCTGGACCGCGCGCGCCGCCCGCCCGGCCTATCGCGCCTATGTCGCGACCCTGCTCGCGCGGCTTGCCCCGGCGCATCTGCTGATCCGCCCGCTCTGGCTGGAGGCCGGCGAGATGGCCCGGTTCGAGCGGCTGCAACGGGCGGTCGCCGAGGGGGCCGATGGCGCCCCCCGCGCCCTGCGCGCGCTGCTCGCCGTCCTGGCCATGCGCCGGCGGCTGGAGGCGGTCTCGGCCCGTCTTGCCGCGCTGCCCCGGCCGGTCGCGACGGGCGATGCCGGAGCGATGCAATGAGCGCCGGCGCCGAGCGGCAACGCCCGCCCCCCGAATTGGCGCGGCACCGGATCGGCGAATGCATCGCCGCCTTTCATGTCGCCTCGGCGCGCGGCCCGCTGGCTTCGCCCGACCGGATCCTCTCGGCGCTGCGCCAGGAGTTGCTGCCGGCCCTCGACGCGCTCCTGCACGACGAGCGTCTGGCCGGCGCCTCGGCGGAGGTGCCCCGGGTCGAGATCGACCTCGGCGACTGGCCCGAGGACCCCGACTGGTCCGCGCTGCGCGATACCTTCCGCGACAAGCTGGAAAGCGCCCTCGCCCCCTTTCTGACCTGGCCTGAGACCGCGGAGTCCGGCGCACCGACCGTCACCGCTTCGTCGCCGGCACCCGACCGCCCCGTGCGGCAAGTCCCGGACCCGGACGACGGGCTGGCCGATCTGCTGCGCGGCCCCGCAGAGGCGCTACATGCCCATCTCGCGGATCAGCTCTCCGGATCGGACAGCGCCGCCGGGCGGCTCCGCAAGGCGATTTTCGAGGATGCGCGCCGCCGCGCAGTGCTCTACGCCCATCAGGACGCCGCCTCGGTCGCCCGGATCATGGCACTGCTGTCGCTCTCCGGCCCGGACCCGGCGCCCATGCCGTCGCCGCCGCCTGCGGTCGCTGGGGGCCTGCGCGCCCCGGACAAAAGCGACTCGCCTGCGGCAACAGCGGTCCCGCTTGCGGCTTCGCGGGCACCCGATCCCGTCGCCCCGATCTCATTTCCGGCGCACGATCCCCTGGCGCGCGTCGCATCGGAGACCGGAGACGCCAAGGTCCTCTCAGGACTGGAGCGGTTGCGTACCGTTTTACGGGCGGCATCGGCGCGCTCCTCCACCCCCGATGGGTCGGTGGCCAGGGCGCTGGAGGCGCTCCCGGACGCGGTGCTCGCGCGGCTGCATTCCTTGCTCTTTCCCGAGACCCCGCCACGTCTGGCGGCGACGCGCGACTCCGTTCCCCAGATCGCGGCGCGACTGGCAGATATCTACGCCGAGGAGGGCAAGAACGAGGCACTGCGCCACGCGCTTGCGGATCTGCTGGCCGCCGCCGGTCATCCCCGTCACACCGCCACCGAACGGGCATCCGCACTCGCGGCACGCCTCCACGCGACATCTGTATTCCCGCGTCAGCCCGACATGGGGTCGGAACTGCCCGAATTCGGCTCGGAAACTGCCGCCGCCGCGCGTAGCGCGCGGGCGAGACAGCCGGACGCAGGGGCTTCGACATCGCTAGGCGGCGCGGCAGAGGCGATTGCCGACCCCATCGGTGGGCGACCCACGACCTCGGGACGTCGGAACGCGGGACCGACGATGGGAGATGCGACCCCGGCGCGAGCCCCCTCCTCCGCGCAGCCAATCCGTTCCGACGGCGCGCCGCCGCGCCGGACCGCGCACGACTGGGTGGAGCGCCTTGCCTCCGCCGCGATCTCTGCCTCGGACGTCCGGGCAGCCTGGCGCGACGATCCGGGCGCGCTGTCGCAAGCCATCGAGGCACTTTCGGAACCGGCCTTGGCCAACTGGATCGACCGGCTCGGTCCCACCAATGCGCCGGATTTCGCCACCGCGCTGCAGGGCCTGCGCCGCGCGGCCCGACCACCCGAGCCTGCCCTGGCGCTGATCCTGCGCGCCCTGCTGGCGGATCAGCCTATCGATTTCGACGCCGCGCGCCGGGCCGCAGCGCATCGCGGCTCTGGGCCACAAGTGAGAGACGCTCTCGCTCAGGATGCGCCACGCGCCACTGCGCAAGGCGCCATAATGCAGGACTTGCCCGCCGAGCGCGCGGATCGGTCGCGGTCGCTCCGCGACTCTGAAGACACGACCTCTCAGAACCGCGACACGCCGGGAACCGGGGCCGCGGACACGGATGCCTGGTCACGCGCGCTCGCGGCGCTTCTGGCCACGCTCGGCCACGCGCCCGAGATCGTGGCGCGCGCCTTCGGCCCGTCCGCGCCGGAACCGGAGGAACGAGGGCAACAGGACGCGGACGCTCTGCCCTCCCGCGATGGCATGGCCACCGCCCCGGATGCCGTCCCGTTGCCCGACCCGATGCGCCCGGACGCCCTCGGGGAGACAGCGGGCGCACAGAGCGGGTCAGGTCCGAACCCTGAGACCCTATCGACTGGGCCAAGCTCCCGCAGCCAGGAAAGCGCCTCTGCCGACAGCCTCGGAACGAAGGCG
The DNA here is from genome assembly GCA_020441165.1 of Sedimentitalea sp. Lineage (GTDB taxonomy): Bacteria > Pseudomonadota > Alphaproteobacteria > Rhodobacterales > Rhodobacteraceae > JAGRMU01. The sequence continues at coordinate 7,785 of JAGRMU010000458.1, read as the reverse complement.
AACCCGGATCGCGCCCTCGAGGCGCGCGCTGCCCTCAGACCCGACGCAACGCCGGAACAGGTCCGCGCCTCTCGCCCGCCAACTTTGGCGGTGGAGGAACAGGCTTCCGGCCTCACCGACAGTCCCGACGGTCGGATGCGCAGCACGGCAACGGAGTCGGGCGCTGCCGAGACGACGCGCAGCGAGGCGACCGCTGCCCTCGGACCCGATGCAACACCGGAACAGGTCCGCGCCTCTCGCCCGTCAACTTCGGCGCCGGAGTCACGGTCGTCCGACCTTGCCGACAGTCCCGACGGTCGGATGCGCAGCGCGGCAACGGAGACGGGCGCTGCCAAGACGACGCGGCGCGAGGAGGCCGCAACCCGCCAATCAGGGGCGAAGGACCCATGCAGCACGGAGTCCCCGGCCCATCCGTCCGCGCACTTGGCGCCCCCGGTCGAGCGGGGAAGCGCGCGCGATGAGTCGCAGAACACCACCGCGCCTGCGCCGGACCAACACGCGGAGCATCAGCCTCGCGATACCGCCAGCGACCCGAGACCGCTCGCGCGGCGCCAAGCCACGACCGACGCCGAGGCGGCCCTGGTCGCGCTTCGCCCGACGCTCGAGGCGCTGCTTGGCGCCAGCCTCGATCCGGCGCGGCAGGACTGGCGGGCAGCGCTGAACCTGGTCTGGTCGGCCTTGCCGAACGGCGGCGGGACGCGAATCGCGGCGACCGGAACGCCTCCCGGCTCGACACGGACCGACCCCACGCAAGCGCCCGATCCGGCCGCCGGCGAACCCGCCCCGACAGCGCCACATCCCGACCCCGCCCGCGATTCGCGCTACTGGCAGATCCTGCTGCGGCTCGGCGCCGCGCCGCGCCGGCCCGATGACGACCTCGCCGGCTTTCTGGACCGGGCGCTGCGGCAGGTCCTGCCGGACCCGGACCGGCGCACGGCGGCGCTGCGGGTGCTGATCGCGCGGCTCGGCCATCCCGGCGGCGGCCAGTCGCCCGCCCTGCGCCGGCAGGTGCGCGAGGCGCTGCAGCGCATCGTTGAACCGCCGACCCGCGCCGAAAGTCCCGCCCCAGCGACACCGGCAACGCCCGAGCCGCGCCTAGCCAAACCCCACCGCGCCGATCCGGCATCCGACCGGCGCCACCTGACCGCGCGCGCCGGGCTGGTGCTGCTGCACCCGTTCCTTGCGCTGCTCTTCACGCGGCTCGACGTGCTCGACGCGGCGCGGCGCATCGTGCCGGAGCGACTCTTGCGGGCGCGGGCGGCCCTGCAGATGATCACCGACCAGGCACCGGTCGAGCGGCCCACCGATCCGCTGGAAAAGCTGCTGCTGGGCCTGCCGCAGGGCTGGACCCATCCCGGCACAGTCCTGACCGATCTGCCGGACCCCGCGCTGATCGACGGGCTGCTGCGCGCCGTGATCGACCGCTGGGGCGCCCTGGGCCAGACCTCGCCCGAGGGGCTGCGCGAGGCGTTCCTGCGGCGCGGCGGCACCCTGCAGGAGGTGCAGACCGGCACGAGGCTTCGCATCGATCCCGGCCCCTACGACATGCTGTTCGACCGCCTGCCCTGGTCCTTCGCGACCGTCGCGCTGCCCTGGATGGACAAGCCCTGCCACGTCACCTGGAGGGGCGGCGATGACTGACCGCAGCGCAGCCCTGCCGCAGACCGGAACCAGCCCCCATGCCCGCGCCATCGCCGCCGAACTGGACTGGCTGGGCCGGGTGATCGAGGCCCGGCTCACCCATTTCTTCGCCGGCGAGGACACCCCGTTCGCGCTTCCCGCCGCGCCGGTGCCGGTGCCGGGCTCGGCCCTCGGACGCCTGGCGGGGGACGGCGCGCTGACACCGGAGGCGCGGCTGGTGCTGGCGCTGGCCATCGCGCCGCATGTCAACTCCGCGATCCTCGATCCGTTCTTCGTGCGCAACGCGGCCATCGACCGCGTCTTCTCGCAGTTCGGCGGCCCTCCGGGCGAGACCGGAGCCTTCCAGCCCTCTGCCGAAACCGCGCTCTTCCTGCTGGCCGGCGCCGACACCGCCGCGCGCATCGCCGCGATGGCGCTCTTCGAGACCGATCATCCGCTGCGCCGCCGTGCCGGGGTCAGTCTCGGCACCGGCAACGCCACCGCCCCGGCCTATGGCGCGGCGCTGTCGATCCCGGTGCACCGGGTCGTGGCGCTCTGCGACGGCACCCCGCCGCGGCCCGACTTCTCGCCGATCTTCCCGGCGCAGCGCCTGACCACCGGGCTGGACTGGGACGATCTGGTGTTGCCGCGCGAAATCCACCACAACCTCGGCCATATCGTCGCCTGGCTGGAGAACCGCGAGCGGATCCTCGGCGACTGGGGCCTGGCCCGGCATCTCGGGGAGGGGTTCAAGGCGCTGTTCTACGGACCGCCCGGCACCGGCAAGACGCTCACCGCCGCGCTGCTGGGCAAGCGCACCGGGCTCGACGTCTACCGGATCGACCTGTCGATGGTGGTCTCGAAATACATCGGCGAGACCGAGAAGAACCTCGGCCTCGTCTTCGACATGGCGGCCGAGCGCGAGTGGATCCTGTTCTTCGACGAGGCCGATGCCCTGTTCGGCACCCGCACCGCCACCACCTCGGCCCATGACCGCTATGCCAACCAGGAGGTCAGCTATCTGCTGCAGCGCATCGAGGACTGCCGCAGCCTGGTGATCCTCGCCACCAACCTGCGCAGCAACATCGACGATGCCTTCTTCCGGCGCTTCCAGATGGCGATCAGCTTCACCCGTCCCGACGCGGCCGAGCGGCGCCGGATCTGGCAGGGCATCCTGAAGGAGGTGCCGCTCGACGCGGACGTGGATCTGGACGCTCTCGCGGCCGATCACGCGCTGGTCGGCGGCGCCATCAGCAACGTGGGGCGCCATGCCGCGATCACCGCGCTGCGGCGCAGCGCCGCCAGCATTTCCGCGCAGGACCTGCGGCAGGCCATCGCCAGCGAGATGCGCAAGGAAGGACGGACCTCATGATCGCGATCCTCGAACGGCTCTCGCGCGGGGCGCGCGCCGCCGCCCTCGCCCTGGCGCTACCCGGCGCCGCCTATGCGGCCTGCTCGGAGATCGCGGCGCTGGATGCCCGCGCCCCGGAGGGGGTCGACATCGGGGCCGTGCAGCGCGGGCTGCGGGCGGCCTTGCAGGACGATGACCCGCGCCTGCAGGACCGGCTGTTCGGCCGCTATACCCGCGCCGCGCTCGAGCGGCTCTGCCTGGCGGTGCCGCGCGCCGGGTCGGTGCCGGACATTCCGGGCACGCTGGCCCTTGCCGAGGATTACGACCGGCTCAGCGCGCTGATGCCGCTCTGGCCCGAGACCGTGCTGGCCGAGGGGTTCCTGGCCGCCCTGCTCCCCGAGAATACGGGCGCGCCGAACCCGGTCCTTCTGCGGCTCGCCGCGACGCCGCCGATGATCGCCGGCGTTCTCATGGCCACCAGCATCCGGCCCGACTGCGGCGTGATCGACACGCTGGACCTGACCCCGACGGCCGCCAAGGGAGCCGAGACGCTGATGCGAATCACCGGAGCCACCTCGCTGGAAAGCCTCTGCCGGGCGTTTCCGGTGGATGGCGATCTCGACGATTTCGGCGCGGCGCTGGCGGCGCTCGGCAGCATCGAGGCGGCCCGTCCCGGCGCGCTGCAGGTGCTGCAAAGCCCCGGCTTCGGGACCTGGCTGGCCGCCGGCCCGTCCGAGCGGGTGCTGGCGCTGCTGGGCACCGATGACGCGGTGCTCCATCTTGTCGATGCCTACCTGGCCGAAACCCCCGCCGAGACGGACACGCCGCCGCCTCTGCCCGCCTCCTGCGGGATCCCCCCCGAGAACGGCGTGCTGACCTACATGTCCTTCGGACAGCGGCAGCTCGACCTGCTGACCGACCGCGTCGATCTGGACGCCGCCCTCGCGCCGGTGGCCGAGTCGTCCTTCGTCACCGCCGACGCGCAATGGAAAGCGCTGCGCGTGGCGCTGAGCACGGTGTTCGACGCCTGCGCGCTCGATCAGGCCCAGGCGCTGACCCTCGGCCCGGACCGCCCCGGCGAGATGTTCACGCTCGATCCCGGCAAGGTCGCCGCCTTCAAGCTGGACCCGATGCTGAGCGCGCGCGAGCCGCTGGTCGCGCCGCTGATCGGCATCGTCGCGCCGCGCCGCGAGGATCTGCGCGCCGGGATCGAAACCGCGCTCGCCACGGCCCTGCGCGCCGCGCTCGACGCCGAGATCGAGCTAGCCGCCGCGACCGCCGCCGGGGCCGCCGAGCCGGTCGAGGACGTGCGGGACGTGCCGCGCGTCGACGAGGCGCAGTTCGACCAGCTCGACCTGCCGCCGCTGATCGGGGTCACCGACGCCTCGATGATCGCGGTTCTCGAGACCCTGACCAACGACGCGTTCAAGGCCGAACTCGAAGCCGGGCCGTTCATGGTCGCGACCAATCCCGACCTGATCAAGGGCGACGTGCGCGCGCTGCTGCGCCCGCTGGTCGAGGGGCAGGTGACCGAGGGCGTCGCGGCGGACATGGCGCTGATCGACGGCGCCATCGCCCCGGTCTGGCGGCTGACCCCGGAACTGCGCGGCGGGATCGACCGGATCGCCCGCTTCTCGGGGGCGCTCGATGATCCCACGGCGGCGGAGCTCGCGACGCGGATGCGATCGCTGGTCGGCCTGCAATACCCGACGCGGCGGCTTTTCGGGGCGGCGCTCGCGGATGTGCCCCCGGCGCAGAGCGCGCAGGGCGTGACCATCGAGCCGAACCTCTCGGAGGCGCTGATCGAGCGCGCCACCGCGCTGGCCCTGACCCGGGTGCCCGATCCGGCCGAGCCGCGCGTCACCGCGCAGCTGGCCAGCGATTGCGGCTGCGTGCCCGAGCGCGTCGACCAGGACACGAATGTCTACGGGTTCTATCCGTTCTGGCTGTCGCCGGTAAAGCCGACCGCGACGCCAGCGCCGCCGGCAGACCCCGCCGATCCTGCCGCCGATCCGGCGCCTGACGCCGCGGACGCTCCCCCGCCGGGACCCGAGCCGATCGATTTCGGGCTGCTCAGCCAGGTCGCCTTCTACGGGCTGGAATTCGCCTACGAGTTTCCCGGCAAGCCCGTCGGCGAGCGCAATCTCCGGCTGGAGAATGTCGGTCACTGGACCGACATGAAGCGCGATTTCGTGACCTCGGCCCACCGCCACCGCGCCAAGGCGGATCTCGCCTTCGAGATGCGCGGCTGGTCGGACTGGACGGATACCGAGATCGCCGACGCGGTGGAGCGCATCGACACCCAGTCGCAGCCCTTCACGCGGTTCCGGACGCTCTCCTGGCAGGGGCTCCGCGAGGCGCTGCCGACGCTCTTCGACCCGGCGCGGGTCGACGGGGTCACGCTGATCTTCGAGGATTACGACGGCCGGCCGGACAGCCAGCTCAACGTCGGCAAGATGGTCACGCTGATCGAGCAGGTGCAGAACCGCCTCTCCGAGCGCGGGCAATCGGTCAACGTCGCCTTCGACTTCGCGCTGATTGACGTGGGCGGCCGGCAGGAGCTGATGAACGACCTGCGCGAGCTGCTGATCCGGGGCCGCGACAAGGAAAAGACCATCGACAAGATCCTGGTCTTTCTCGAACGCCCGACCACCGAGACCAAGAAACGCCTGCGCTCGCGGATGGAGCGCGGCGATTTCCGCGGCGCCGAGCGCTCGGAGGTGCTGCGCAGCATCATCCCGGTGCTGCCGCCGGCGGGGCACGAATTCGTCGAGCAGCGCCCGCTGCCCGGCGAGGCGCCCGATCCCGCGCGCCAGAAGTTCAGCCAGTTCGCCGACGACGTGGTCTATTTCCGCGACAATTTCGCCGGGATCGGGTTCTGGCCGATCCCGCTGCTGGACGGGCCCGAGACCGCGCGGCTGAGCGGGATCCTCTCGGCCGAGTGGAACCGGCACAAGCCGGACGCGGATTTCGCCACGCTCCGGGCCAGATCTGCGGCGGTCTGCACCTGGGCCTGCCCGAACCGCGCCTACCTGACGCTGGCCGCGATGGCGCTCTTCGCGCTGGTGGCGCTGCTGACCTGGCGCTCGTTCTACAGCGGCACGGTCGATTACATCGCCTTCCGGCTGGGGGCGGTCTGGGTCGGAACGGCGGTCGTGGTGGCCCTGCTCTTCGTGCTGACGCGCTGCGATTTCAGGGCCTTCTGGCCGCCGCTCCTGCTCTACGCGTTGGTGGCGATGCTGGCGGCGATCATGCTCTTCGACATCATCCAGCGGGCGCGCAACGGGCCGAAACCGTGATCAGGCCAGCCACCAGATCAGCGCCGCGAGCCCGGCCACCGCGCCATAGCCAAGGAGCGCGAAGAGCCCGTCGCGGGTGAGCAGGCCGAAGACGATCAGCGCGATGGCCGTCGCGCCCAGCGAGGTGACCATCGGCAGGATCTCGAGCAGCGGCCAGCTGGAGGCGATCAGCAGGCAGATGAGCACCGCCAGGGGTCGCATCGGCCCGGCGGTCAGCGCGCAGAGGCGCGGGCGCGCGTGGCGGTCGATCCAGGCGCAGGGCCGGCGCAGCCAGGCGACGCCCTTCTCGATCCGCGCCGCGGCGATCTCGCGCCGCATCAGCACTTCTGGCAGCCACAGGTGCCGCCGCCGCATCAGCCCCTGCGCGCCGATCAGCACGATCAGCGCCGCCGAGACGGTGGGCACGCCGGGGATCCCCGAGAGGGGCGAGATCAGCAGCACCGAGATCGCCAGCAGCACCGGGGTGATCGACCGCTCCCCGAGCTCGTCCAGAAGATCGCCGACCGACACGCAGCCCCCCGCTGCCGCCGCGTCGATCCGGTCCAGCACGTCACTCAGGGTCTTCGGCTCGGCATCGGCGGGCATCGGGGGCTCCGGCTCGGGTCACTCGCCCGTTTCCAGAAGCGCGGCGAGGCCGGCGCGGTAGGTCGGATAGAGCAATTCGAGTCCCAACGCCTCCTTCACCCGGCGGTTCCGCACCCGCTTGCTCTCGGCATAGAAGGACCGCGCCATCGGCGACAGCTCGGCCTCATCGAAGGGGATCGCCGGCGGCACCGGCAGGCCCAGCAGCTCGGCGGCATGGGCGATGACATCCTCGGGCGGGGCCGGATCGTCGTCGCAGAGGTTGTAGATCGCGCCGGGATCGGGCCGGTCGATCGAGGCGGCGAGGATGCGGGCGATATCCTCGACATGGATCCGGCTGAAGATCTGCCCCGGCTTGACGATCCGCCGCGCGGTGCCGGTGCGCACCTTCTCGAAGGGACCGCGCCCGGGCCCATAGATGCCCGCGAGGCGAAAGATGTGCAGCGGCAGGCCGGGGATCGCCGCCCACTCCGCCTCGGCCTGCATCCGCCAGGCTCCGCGCCGCGTGGTGGGGGCGAGCGGCGTCGTCTCGTCCACCCAGCCGCCGCCATGATCGCCATAGACGCCGGTGGTCGAGAGATACCCCGCCCAGGTCAGGCGCGGCGCGGCCTCGGCGATCTGGGGGAGCAGCGCCGCCAGCACCGGATCGCCCGCCTCGGTCGGCCCGGCCGAGACCAGCAGATGCGTCGCCTCCTCGAGCGCGTTCCGCGTCGCATCCTCGTCGGCGCCGGGCCAGAGCAGCGGCATCGCGCCGCTCGCGCCGATCGCCGCCGCCTTCTCGGGGCTGCGAGTGGTCCCGTAGATGCGCCAACCCTGTGGCAGCAGCAGCCGCGCCAGCGCCTGTGCCGAATAGCCGTGTCCGAAGGAAAGCAGGGTGTTGGTCATGCCCCTTGATGGAATCCGGCAGCGCGGAAGACAAGGGGGTGCCCCCCG
>JAGRMU010000457.1:2842-3171 GCA_020441165.1 Sedimentitalea sp. | reverse complement strand
TCCGCCGCCTCGCTGTCGGCCTGGGCCGAGACCGAGACATATTCCCCCGCCGCCATCGAGAAGGCCCCGGCGGTCAGCCCGGCCAGCCCGGTCAGCAGGATGCCGCTGCGGTCCATGCCGGCGGCGACCACGCCGACCAGCAGGCTGGCGGTCGAGACGATGCCGTCATTGGCCCCCAGGATCGCCGCCCGCAGCCAGCCGGTGCGGTCGTTGAAATGCCCGTCGCGCGGCATCGGATCAGCTGTTCCTGCGATGCATTTTCAGGTCCCTTCAGACGCAAAAGGCCACGCGCGCGGCGTGGCCCTCATCCGGATCGGCGGCAGGATCGG
>JAGRMU010000457.1:0-2790 GCA_020441165.1 Sedimentitalea sp. | reverse complement strand
TATTTGCGCACGACCATCTTCTCGGTCATGGTGCGCGCGTTCTTCTTGGTCACGTAGAAATGGCCGGTGCCCTCGGTCGAGTTCAGGCGGATCTTGATGGTTGTCGGCTTCGCCATGGTCTCTCTCCTGCGAACAGGCGCCCGGGCGCCCGTGAAATCTGATGAAGCCTGCCTTTGGCGGAAGCCGGGCGCAGAGTCAACAGCAATCCGAAGCCGCCGCCGCCGAAAGCGGAAGCCGAAGCGTCATGCCGGCCGGACCGGATCGCCGGGCCGGATCGCGCCGCCCTCGAGGATCCGCGCGTTGAGGCCCGAACGGTGCACCAGCAGGTCGCAGACCGCAAGCCCGGTCACCAGGTCGAGATAGCGGCAGGGCGTGTTGAGCCGCCCGCCCTCCAGCAGCACCGTGCCGACGCGGAAGCGCCGCCCGACCAGGTGGGTCAGCGGCACCGCGCGGGTGGTCAGGTTGCGCCGGTGCGCCTCCAGCGGCAGATCGATCCCGTGGTCGCGGCGCAGCGCCTCGATGGTCTCGATCTCGATCAGCGTCACCTCGCGGATATCCGGAAAGGCCGAGTATTTGCCGGTTCCCAGCGCATAGCGGTCGCCGGCGACACCCTGCCCGGCGATCAGAGTCGCCTGCGCGCGGGCCTGCATCGGCTGCCGCTCGGCCTCTGCCACATGAATTGCCAGTAACTCGCCCGCCCACATCGCCGCTCTCCGCCTCGTTGACCTTCAGGATTTCAGCGCCCGCCGGCCGCGGCAAGGCCCCGCGCGGCGAAAACCGGGCGGGGATCGGCCAAACTCCGCCCACCCGACCGGAGCGTTTTCAAATTGCCGGTTTCGTGATATGATCTTGCCACATTTTCGATGTTCTATTTCAGGTAACGATTGGAGACGGCCATGAAACTGCCCCGCATTCCCCGCTTTGCCATCCTCGTGACGCTCTGCGCCGTGGCCATCGCGGCCACGCAGGTGGTTGCCAACGACCGCGGTGCCCAGGGCGAACCGCCGGTCGCGGCACGGGCGGCTGACTGAGCCGGCGCCGGGCCGGCAGACGAAACGCGCGGAGGGCCTGTAAGCCGGATTCTGTTCGGGGGCCGAGGCCCCGTCGACGGCCATTCCTCTGGGACGCCGGTCGCCCGGCGCCTCCTGCTGCCAACCCGACCCCTCTCGGCTGAAGCGGGCCTAGCGGCGGTTTCCCCTCGCGGGGACCGGCCCGCGCGGGGGTCCTATTTGGCATTGCTCCCGGTGGGGCTTGCCGTGCCACCGCTGTTGCCAGCGGCGCGGTGGGCTCTTACCCCACCGTTTCACCCTCACCCCGCGAACGCGGGGCGGTCTGATCTCTGTGGCGCTTTCCGTCGGGTTGCCCCGCCCGGGCGTTACCCGGCACCGTTGCTTCAGGGAGTCCGGACTTTCCTCTGCGCCGGGCCCTCCCGCCGCAGCGGCCATCCGGCCCTCCGCGCAGACCCGACTTAGGCGCAGGCGCGCCGCCCGTCAATGGCGGCGCGCGCCGGGCCTATTGCAGCCGGCTGACCACCACGGTCACCTCGGGCTTCTTGCCGATCTCGTTCAGCGCCGTGTGCCGGACCTGCCGGCGCAACGCCTCCTCGAGCTTGTCGTCGTCGCCCAGGGTCTTGCTGCCGGCGCGGCCCAGGACCTGGCCCAGATCGGCCTCCAGAACCTCGACCAGCGGCGCCCGCGAGACGCCGGTTTCGGGCAGGCCCGTGAGGTCGCACCAGGGATCGCCGATCGGCTCGTCCTCTTCGTCGATCACCACGGTGACCAGCACGTGGCCGTTCAGCGCCATGCGGATGCGGTCGCGCACCACCCCGTCCAGCGCGCCCACCAGGACGCGGCCGTCGAGATAGCTGCGCCCGGTCTCGACATAGCCCGCGACCTTCGGCGTGGCGCTGCTGAGGTCGATCATCGTGCCGTTCACCGCCAGCACCCCGGTGATGCCTTGCGCCTCGGCCAGCTTGACATGCTCGCGCAGGTGCCGGTGCTCGCCATGCATCGGGATCACCATCTCGGGTCGCAGCAGCCCGTGCATGGTCTCAAGGTCGGGCCGGTTGGCATGGCCGCTGACGTGGTAGTGCCCGTCGCCATCGTCGAACACGTCGACGCCCTTCTCGCTGAGCTGGTTCATGATGCGGATGACGCCGCGCTCGTTGCCGGGGATGGTCTTGGAGGAGAAGAGGAACAGATCGCCCTCCTTCATCTCGAAGCCGCGATACTTGCCGCGCGCCAGCTGCGCGCTGGCGGCGCGGCGCTCGCCCTGGCTGCCGGTGACCAGCAGCATCAGGCTCTGGCGCGGCAGGTCCTGGGCATCATCGACGCTGGTCACCCTCGGAAACCCGGTCAGAACCCCGGTCTCGACCGAGGCCTCGACCATCTGCTGCATCGCCCGGCCCAAGAGCACGATCGAGCGCCCGGCCCGCGCCCCGGCCTCGGCCAGCGTCTTCACCCGGGCGACGTTGCTGGCGAAGGTGGTCGCCACCACCATGCCCGCGGCGCTGCGCACCAGCTCCTCGATGGCCGGGCCGACCGAGGTTTCCGAGCGGCCGGGATGGGGCGAGAAGACATTGGTCGAATCGCAGATCAAGGCCCGCACGCCGCCCTTGGCTGCACTGGTCCAGATCTCGGGGTCGTAGGGCTCGCCCACCACCGGCGTCGGGTCGAGCTTGAAATCGCCGGAATGGATCACCCGGCCCTTGGGGCTCTCGATCACCAGGCCGGCGCTTTCGGGAATCGAATGCGAGATCGGCAGGAAGCCGACGGTGAACGGGCCGGCGGT
>JAGRMU010000456.1 GCA_020441165.1 Sedimentitalea sp. | reverse complement strand
CCGGCGGCGCGGCGCATCTGCCAGGCATGATGGCCTCGAAGACCCGCCTGCCGGTGATCGGCGTGCCGATCCAGACCCGCGCGCTATCGGGGGTCGATTCGCTCTATTCCATCGTGCAGATGCCCAAGGGCTATCCGGTGGCGACCATGGCCATCGGGGCGGCGGGCGCGGCCAATGCCGGGCTGATGGCTGCGGCCATCCTGGCCCTGCAGGACGATGCCCTGGCCGGCCGCCTCGACGCCTGGCGCGCGGCGCTCAGCGCCTCGATCCCCGAGGTGCCCCAGGATGACTGAACCGCTCGCCCCCGGCGCCGCCATCGGCATCCTCGGCGGCGGCCAGCTGGGCCGGATGCTGTCGGTCGCCGCCTCCCGCCTCGGCCTGCGCTGCCACATCTTCGAGCCGGGCGCGGCCCCGCCCGCCGGGCAGGTGGCCGAGCGTCTGACCACCGCCGGCTATGACGATGCCGAGGCACTGGCGCGCTTCGCGGCCTCCGTGGACGTGATCACCTACGAGTTCGAGAACATCCCCACCGGCGCGCTCGACATCCTCGAAGGGCTGCGGCCCGTCCGGCCCGGACGCGAAGCCCTGCGGGTCAGCCAGGACCGGCTGACCGAGAAGGCGTTCCTGCGCGATCTGGGGCTGGCCACCGCGCCTTTCGCCGCGATCGACGACCTGGCGGGCCTCGAGGCGGCACTGGCCCGCATCGGCGCCCCGGCGATCCTCAAGACCCGGCGCTTCGGCTATGACGGCAAGGGACAGGTGCGGCTCGACCGGCCCGAGGATGCCGCGGCGGCCCTGGCCGCCATGGAGGGCGCCCCGGCGCTTCTCGAGGGGTTCGTCGAATTCAGCCACGAGGTGTCGGTGATCGCCGCGCGGGGCCTCACCGGTGAGGTCGCCTGCTTCGATCCCGGCGAGAACCTGCACCGGGACGGCATCCTGCGCCGCACCACGGTGCCGGCGCGGCTGAGCGCCGCGCAGCGCTCGGACGCGATCCTGCTGGCCGCGAACATCCTCAACGCGCTGGGTTACGTCGGCGTGCTCGGGGTCGAGCTCTTCGTCACCGCGCAGGGCCTCGTCGTGAACGAGATCGCGCCGCGGGTGCACAATTCCGGCCACTGGACCCAGAACGGCTGCACGGTCGACCAGTTCGAGCAGCACATCCGCGCCATCGCCGGCTGGCCGCTGGGCAACGGCCAGCGCCATTCCAACGTCACCATGGAGAACCTGATCGGCGAGGACATGGCGCGGGTGCCGGAGCTGGCGCGCGAACCGGGCACGGCGCTGCACCTCTATGGCAAGGCCGAGACCAAGCCGGGCCGCAAGATGGGCCATGTCAACCGGGTGACCGGACCGGCGCGCTAGGCCAGGAACCGCGTCGCCACGTCGCCGGCAAGATAGCTGACCCGGCCCCCCGAGAGGGTCGCGGCGACGCGGTGGCTGTGCGCCTCGAGGATCACCAGGTCCGCCCGCAGACCCGGCGCAAGGCGGCCACGATCGCTCAGCCCCAGCAATTGCGCCGGCCCGGACGAGACCAGCGCCCAGGCGCGGGCCAGATCGGCGACACCGCTCTCGGCCAGCATCAGCGCCGCGCGGCGCAGCGACGGGTAGTGATAGTCCGAGGCCAGCGCGTCGCAGAGCCCCATGGCGATCAGGTCCAGCGCGCTGACATTGCCGTTGTGCGAGCCGCCGCGCACCAGGTTGGGCGCCCCAAGGACCACCGGATCGCCCGCCGCATGCGCCGCCTCGGCCGCCGCCAGCGTCTCGGGAAACTCGGCGATGCACACGCCGCGCGCGCGCCAGGCGGCGCGGGCCTCGGGGGTGCGGTCGTCGTGGCTGCCCATCCGCACGCCTTGCGCGCGAAGTCGCTCGCAGAGCCGGTCCAGCGCAGCCGGCACCTCGCCGCTGCGCGCGTGGAGACCCTGCATCATCGCCAGATGCGCCTCGGGGCTGCGGCCGGCCTTCAGCGCCTGCCCGGTCAGTCGCGGCGGTCGCCGCCCCTCGGCCAGCCGCGCATGGGGCAGATGATCGTTGAACACCAGGTAGGGCACCTGCCAGTCGGCCAGCCGCGCCGGCAGCGCCTCGAAATCGTCCAGCATGTGGGTTTCGAGCCGCATCTGCGCGACCAGATCGGTCACCAGCGTTCCGCGCAGCGAGTGGATGGCGTCGAAGACACGCGCCGCGTGATCCGGCCCGCGCAGCCCGCCCTCCCAGCTGAAGAACTGGGCCAGAACCGCGGTGGTGATGCCGCTCGCGGCCAGCTCGGCCTCGGCGGCGACCAGCCCCTCGCCGATCCGCTTCATCGCCCCGCGCCGCGGCGCCAGGTGCCGCTCGAACCCGTCGCCATGGGCATCGACGATCCCCGGCAGCACCAGATAGCCCGCAAGATCGACCGCGCGGCCGACCGGATCCGCCACGATCCGCCCCTCGGCCAGCGACAGGCGCGAGGCCACCAGCCCGGCCCCGGGATCGAGCACCTCGGCGCCGATCAGATCGAGCGCCAGGGCGCTCACCGCTCGCCCTCTGCCGCGTCGCCGCAATCGTCCTCGGGGCAGGGGTCCTCGACCGTGCCGAAGACCGAATCGATCCACGAGATGTCCGGATCGAAGCGGCCGGTCTCGATGAAATGCACCGCCTCGGCGATCACGCGCGGGTTGTTCATCATGAAGGTGTGCGTCACCGGCAGCAGGATATGATCCGACATGCCCTCGACCCGGGTCGAGGCGACCGAGACCTTGCCGTCATCGGGACCGTCGATCAGCGACGAGAAGAGCGGGTTGATCGAATGGGTGCCGGCGATCACGCCCAGCTCGAAATCCACCGGTGGCAGGCGGCGCGGCAGGCTGTCCGGCCCGGTGCCCAGCTGCATCCCGGCCGGGCCGTTGAGCAACCCGAACACCTCCCAGTCGCTCATCTCGTCCACCAGCTCGCTGCCCTGGTTGGGCGGGCCCAGCATCACCACCCGGCCGAGGTTCGCCGGCTTGCGGGTGCGGAACCAGTAGCGCAGCAGGATGCCGCCCATCGAATGGGTGATGAAATGCACGGTCTGGTCGCCGCAATCGGCGACCGCCTGCGGCAGGGTCTGATCGACCAGCGCCGGGATCGGCAGGTCGGTCGAGGGATAGCCGGGACGCACCACCTGATAGCCGCGCGCCTTCAGGACCTGCTCCATCACCGTGAACGACGCCTCGGTACGCGCCAGCCCGTGCAGCAGCACCACGCAATCGGCCCGCAGGGACAGGGGCCAGGTCGTCAGCAGGGCGGCGATCAACAGGCGCATGGCCGCCAGATAGGCCGAAACCGGCGCGGTGAAAAGCCGGATCGGAGGCTCAGCGCGCGGTCGGGCGGCGCAGCGACAAGCCGATCCCGCCCAGCACCACCGCCGCCCCGAGCGCGAGGCGCAGCGAGGCGGCTTCGCCCAGCAAGAGGACGCCGCCGATCATCGCCAAAACCGGCACCGACAGCTGCACCGTGCCCGCCGTCGCTGGCGCCAGCCGCGGCAGGATCGCGTACCACAGCGCATAGCCCAGCCCCGAGGTGACCGCCCCGGAGAGGACCGCGAGCGCAGCCCCAAGCCCGGTGACCTGGCCGCCGCCGGTCAGCCCCATCGCGAGCAGGGTCAAGGGCACGGCGAGGCAGAAATTGGCCGCGGTGGCGGGCAGCGGGTCGGTCGCGCCCTGCCCGGCGCGGGTGTAGAGCGCCCAGCCGATGCCGGCCGCGCCCATCAGCGCCGCGCCGGCGGGATCGACCGACCAGTCGCCGGCCGGCCAGAGGGTGAAGGCCAACCCGGCAAGCGCGATTCCCGCCCCGGCGATTTGCCGCGCCGTTGCGGGGGCGCCGGCAGCGGTCGACAGCGCGATCATGGTGATCTGCACCACCCCGAAGAGGATCAGCGCCCCGAGCCCCGCGTCGAGCGTGAGATAGGCCAGGGAGAAGCCGATCATGTAGAGCGAAAGCGCCCCGGCGCCGGCAACCCGCCGCCGCGACCGGAAGGCCAGCTTCCCGCCCCGCAGCATCACCAATGCGCTGAGCATCGCCGCGCCGGAGGCCACGCGGATCGCCGCGAAGCCGGTCGGGTCCGCCGCCCCGGCCTCGACGGCGAGGCGGTTCAGCAGCGAATTGGCCGCGAAGGCGGACATTGTCAGGCAGATGAGCAGGATCAGACGCATCGCCCTGCCATAGCGCGGATTCGCCCGCGCGAACATTCCCCCGGTGCGGGACGCGTCAGTCCGGCGCCGCGGTTTCCGCGATCCCGGCAGGACGAAGTGGCCGCCGAAGGGTCCGGATGTGAAAAGGGGGACCGCATGGCCCCCCTTCCCGACGTTCTCTTGCACAGGGCGCAGCTTACATCATGCCGCCCATGCCGCCCATGTCGGACATGCCGCCGCCGGCGCCTGCGCCCTCTTTCTGCGGCTTGTCGGCCACCATCGCTTCGGTGGTGATCAGCAGGCCAGCAACCGAGGCTGCA
>JAGRMU010000081.1:14208-26410 GCA_020441165.1 Sedimentitalea sp. | reverse complement strand
TCGCGGTCGACCACGAAGATCTGGTCCGAGACCGGGGTGATGCCCTCGAAGTTCTCCAGGAAATCGTTGTGGTGAAACCAGCTCACGCAGCAGCGATAGCCGTTCATCAGCCCCGCGCGATGCAGCACGAAGGCCCCCGTGCACACCCCCACCAGCGGCACCTGGGCGGCCGCGGCGCGGCGCAGGAAGGCGGTGGTTTCGGGGGGCACCTTCTCGAGCTCCTCCATCAGCCCGCCGACCACCACGATGTAATCGAACCGCGCCGGATCGCCGAGCCTCTCGTCGGGTTGCACCGACAGCCCGCTGCTCGAGGCGATGGGCTGCATGTCGTGGGACAGCACCTTCCACCGGCACAGGATCGGGCGCGACCGGTCGCCCTCGTCCGCGGCAAGGCGCAGCACGTCGACGAAATTGGCGAACGCGCAGATGGTGAAGCGCCGGGTCAGCACGATGCCGACGCGCAGGCGCTCCTCATTCTGCGGCGGGGTCGGGGCGGGCGGCTGCATGGCGCAAAGATAACACGGCAATGCCGCATTCATCCAGTGCCGAATCGGAACGACGGTCCATAAGCGTGCAATTGGAATCGCCCCCGCAGAAAGGCTCCGAGATGACCCATTTTTCCGCGATGTCGCTGCTGAAGAACGCTTTGACAGGACACAAGAACTGGCCCGAACAATGGCCCGAGGCCCAGCCCAAGGCGGAATACGACGTCGTGATCGTCGGTGCCGGCGGTCATGGCCTGGGCGCGGCCTATTACCTGGCCAAGGAACACGGCATCACCAATGTCGCGGTGATCGAGAAGGGTTGGCTGGGCGGCGGCAATACCGGGCGCAACACCACCATCATCCGCTCGAACTATCTCTATGACGAAAGCGCCAGGCTATACGATCATGCGCTCGATCTGTGGGAGAACCTGTCGACCGAGCTGAACTACAACGTGATGTATTCCAAGCGCGGCGTGATGATGCTGGCGCATAACGTGCATGACGTGCAGAGCTTCCAGCGCCACATCCATGCCAACCGCCTGAACGGCGTCGACAACCGCTGGCTGACGGCCGAAGAGGCCAAGAAATTCTGCCCGCCGCTGAACATCTCGCCGGATGCGCGGTACCCGGTGATGGGCGCGGCGCTGCAGCAGCGCGCGGGCACCGCCCGGCATGACGCGGTGGCCTGGGGCTATGCCCGCCAGGCTGCCAAGCGCGGCGTCGACATCATCCAGAACTGCCCGGTGATCGCCATCCGCCGCGCCGCCGACGGCTCGGTCGCGGGCGTCGACACCGCCAAGGGCTTCATCAAGGCCAAGAAGGTCGCGGTTTCGGCCGCCGGTCACACCAGCGTGGTGATGGACAGCGCCGGCGTGCGGATGCCGCTGGAAAGCTATCCGCTGCAGGCGCTGGTCAGCGAGCCGGTCAAGCCGGTCTTCCCCTGCGTGGTGATGTCGAACACGGTGCACGCCTATATCAGCCAGTCCGACAAGGGCGAGCTGGTGATCGGCTCGGGCACCGACCAGTACACCAGCTATTCCCAGCGCGGCGGCCTGCCGCTGATCGAGCACACGGTGGCGGCGATCTGCGAGGTGTTCCCGATCTTCACCCGCATGCGGATGCTGCGCAAATGGGGCGGGATCGTCGACGTGACNNCCCGACCGCTCGGCGATCCTCGGCAAGACGCCGGTCAAGGGCCTCTATGTCAACTGCGGCTGGGGCACGGGCGGGTTCAAGGCCACCCCGGGCGCCGCCCACACGCTGGCCTGGACCGTCGCCAAGGACGAGCCGCACCCGATCAACGCGCCCTTCACGCTGGAGCGCTTCACCACCGGCCGGCTGATCGACGAGGCCGCCGCCGCCGCCGTGGCACACTGAGGGAGGACCACCGATGCTCTTGATCCACTGCCCCTATTGCGAAGACACGCTTCCCGAACTGGAATTCGCCTATGCCGGCGAGGCGCATATCGTGCGCCCCCAGGATCCCTCGGCCCTCTCGGACGAGGAATGGCGCGATTTCCTGTTCATCCGCACCAACGTCAAGGGCGTGCATGCCGAACGCTGGCGCCACGTCAACGGCTGCGGACGCTTCTTCAATGCGTTGCGCGACACGGTCAGCGACCGCTTCGTGACCACCTACAAGGCCGGCGAGGCCCGTCCTGAACCCGAAACCCTGGAGGCTGCGGAATGACCGACTATCGCGTTGCCGGACGGGGCCGTGTCGATCACGGCAAGCCCGTCAAGTTCACCTTCGACGGCAAGACCGTCACCGGCCGCGCCGGCGATACCGTCGCCTCGGCGCTGCTGGCCAACGGCCAGCACCTGATGGGGCGCGGCTTCAAGTATCACCGCCCGCGCGGCGTGGTGACCGCCGGATCGGAAGAGCCCAACGCGCTGGTCGGGATCACCCGCGGCAACGGCCGGTTCGAGCCGAACACCCGCGCCACCATGCAGGAGATCTATTCCGGGCTGACCGCGGAAAGCCAGAACAAGTGGCCGTCGCTGGCCTTCGACGTGGGCGCGATCAACGACCGCCTCTACATGATGTTCTCGGCCGGGTTCTACTACAAGACCTTCATGTGGCCCCGCAGTTTCTGGGACTCGGTCTACGAGCCCTTCATCCGCAAGGCCGCGGGCCTGGGCAAGGCGCCGACCGAGGTCGACCCGGACCAGTATGCCAGCCGCTTCCTGCATTGCGATGTGCTGGTCGTCGGCTCGGGCCCCTCGGGCCTGGCCGCCGCGCTGACCGCCGGCCGTGCCGGCGCCGACGTGGTGATCGTCGACGAGCATTCCGAGATGGGCGGCACGCTGCTCTCCGAACCGCAGGCGGTGATCGACGGCCTTCCGGCCTGGGAATGGCTGGCGGGCGCCGTGGCGGAGCTGGACGCGATGTCCAACGTGCGCCGGATGACGCGGACCACCGCCATCGGCTATTATCATCAGAACATGATCGGCATGGTCGAGCGGATCACCGATCATCTGGCGATGCTCCCCGAGAACGCCCCGCGCGAACGCATGTGGCGGGTGCGCGCCGGCGAGGTCGTGCTGGCCCAGGGCGCCATCGAGCGGCCGCTGGTCTTCCACGGCAACGACACCCCCGGCGTGATGCTGTCGGGTGCGGCGCAGACCTTCCTCAACCGCTTCGGCGTGCTGGTGGGCAAGCGTCCGGCGGTGCTGACCAGCCATGACAGTGCCTGGCACAGCGCCTTCGACATGGCCGAGGCGGGCGCCAAGGTTGCCGCGATCATCGACACCCGCGACGTGGTCGACGCCGCCCTGCACGACAGGGCCGCATCGCTCGGCATCGAGGTGCTGACCGGGCACACCGCCACGGCCACCCGGGGCCGGCTGCGGATCACGTCGGTGCGGGTCAACCCGGTGCGTTCCGGCACCGTGGGCGCGGGGCGCTGGATCGACTGCGACGCGCTGCTGGCCTGCGGTGGCTGGACGCCGTCGCTGCATCTTTTCTCGCACACCAAGGGGTCGCTTCACTGGGATGCCGAGGCGCAGGTCTACCTGCCGGGCCGCAAGTCCGAGGCGGTGCAGATCGCCGGCGCCGGCCGCGGTCTCTGGGGCATCGGCGCCGCGCTCGACGACGGGGCCACGGCCGGGGCGGCCGCGCTCAGGTCGCTGGGCAAATCCGCGTCCGCGCCGTCCTACAAGGTCAGCGGCGACCGGATCGGCACCGGCGTCTTCCACAAGGAGCTGCCCACCGACCGCAGCCCGGGCCGTGCCAAGGCCTTCGTCGATTTCCAGAACGACGTGACCGCCAAGGATCTGCGCCTTGCCGTGCGCGAGGGGATGAAATCCATCGAGCACGTCAAGCGCTACACCACCAACGGCATGGCGACCGATCAGGGCAAGCTCAGCAACATGAACGGGTTGACCATCGCCGCCGACGCGCTCGGCAAGGAGGCGCCGCAGGTCGGGCTGACCACGTTCCGCCCGCCCTATACGCCGACCACCTTCGGGGCGTTCTGCGGCTATCACAAGGGCGCGCAGTTCGAGGTGACGCGCAAGACGCCGATCGACGGCTGGGCCGAGACCCATGGCGCGGTGTTCGAGCCGGTCGCGCTCTGGCGGCGGGCGTGGTATTTCCCGAAATCGGGCGAGGACATGCACAAGGCCGTGGCCCGCGAATGCAAGGCGACGCGGCAGTCGCTGGGCATCTTCGACGCCTCCACCCTGGGCAAGATCGAGGTTTCGGGCCCCGATGCGGTCGAGTTCATGAACCGCATGTATACCAACCCCTGGACCAAGCTGGGCGTCGGGCGCTGCCGCTACGGGCTGCTGCTGGGCGAGGATGGCTTCATCCGCGACGATGGCGTGATCGGGCGGATGCGGGAGGATCTCTTCCACGTCACCACCACCACCGGCGGCGCCGCACGGGTGCTGAACATGATGGAGGACTACCTGCAGACCGAATGGCCCGACCTCAAGGTCTGGCTGACCTCGACCACCGAGGAATGGGCGACCATCGCGCTGAACGGCCCCAATGCCCGCAAGCTGCTGGCCCCCTTCGTCGAGGGCGCGGACATCTCGGCCGAGGCGATGCCGCACATGTCGGTCGTCGAATGCACCGTCGCGGGCTTTCCGTCGCGGCTGTTCCGGATCAGCTTCACCGGCGAGCTGGGCTTCGAGATCAACGTGCCCGCCCGTCATGGCCGCGCGCTCTGGGAAAAGCTCTGGGAGGCGGGCCGGCAATACGACATCTGCCCCTATGGCACCGAGACGATGCACGTGCTGCGCGCCGAAAAGGGCTTCATCATCGTCGGTCAGGACACTGACGGCACGATCACGCCCCAGGACGCGGGGCTGGACTGGGCCATCGGCAAGGCCAAGCCCGACTTCGTCGGCAAGCGCTCGCTGGCGCGGCCCGACCTGGTGGCACCGAACCGCAAGCAGCTGGTGGGTCTTCTGACCGAGGATCCCAAGACCGTGCTGATCGAGGGCGCGCAGATCGTCGACGATCCGAACCAGCCCAAGCCGATGAAGATGATCGGCCACGTGACCTCGTCCTACTGGTCCGAGGCGCTTGGCCGGTCGGTCGCGATGGCGGTGATCGAGGGCGGTCACGGGCGCATGAACGGCACGATCCACGTGCCGCAGGCCGAGGGCAAACCGATCCGCGCCACGGTGACGACAACGCAATTCTATGACCCCAAGGGCGAACGCCTGCTGGTCGAATGAAGGAGGACGATCCCATGAATGCTCATGTCTCATCGCTCGGGGATGCGGCCTTGTCCCTGCTGCCCCCGGTCGCCCGGTTCAACCTGCGCATCGCGCCGGCCGATCTGGCGGCGGCCGCCAAGGCGTTCGGCGTCGACCTGCCCACCCGCATCGGCCAGGGGGTGCATCAGGGCGCGCGTTCGGCCTGGTGCCTGGGGCCGGATGAATGGCTGCTGCACGCGCCCGAGGCCGAACAGGCCGCCATCGTCGCCGCCTTCGACGCGATCCGGCCCTCGGCGGCCCACAGCCTGACGGTGATTTCCGACCGCGAGGTCACCTATGGCCTGAGCGGGGCGCGCGCCACCGAGCTGCTGACCACCGGCTGCCCGATCGACCTGCGCCGGATCGCCGTGGGCGATGCCAAGCGCACGGTCTTCGACAGCGCCCAGGTGGTGCTGCTGCGCGACGGGTCGCAGGACTGGCGGCTCGAGGTCTGGCGCTCCTTCGCGCCCCATGTCGAGGCGCTTCTGACCACCGCCCAGCACGAGCTTGCCGCCGGCTTCTGAGCGCTGCGCGCTTCAAGCCGAAACCGGCCCGCCGCACCTGCGCGGCGGGCATCACCCCCTCATTTCCGGACACACTCCCATGCTGAAAACGCTTGACCGCACCACGCTGACCGATACCGCCATCGCCGATGCCATCGCGCTGGAACTGGATCGCCAGATGAACCAGATCGAACTCATCGCCTCCGAGAACATCGTCAGCCGCAACGTGCTGCTGGCGCAGGGCTCGGTGCTGACCAACAAATACGCCGAAGGCTATCCCGGCCGCCGCTACTACGGCGGGTGCGAGCATGTGGACACGATCGAGGAGATCGCCATCGACCGGGCGCGCGAACTGTTCGGTGCCGCCTTCGTCAACGTGCAGCCGCATTCGGGCGCACAGGCCAACCAGGCGGTGTTCCTCGCCCTCCTGCAGCCCGGCGACCGGATCATGGGGCTGGACCTCGCCCATGGCGGGCACCTGACCCATGGCTCGCCGGTGACCATGTCCGGCAAGTGGTTCGACGTTGTCAGCTATCAGGTGTCCCCGGACGATCACCTGATCGACATGGACAAGGTGCGCGCCCGCGCCCTGGAGACCAAGCCCAAGCTGATCATCGCCGGCGCCTCGGCCTATCCGCGGCACATGGATTTCGCCGCCTTCCGCGCCATCGCGGACGAGGTGGGCGCCTGGCTGATGGTCGACATGGCCCATTACGCCGGGCTGGTTGCGGCGGGCGCCTATCCCGACCCGGTTCCCCATGCCCATGTGGTGACCTCGACCACCCACAAGACCCTGCGCGGCCCGCGCGGCGGCATCATCCTGACCAATGACGAGGCGCTGGCCAAGAAGATCAACTCGGCCGTCTTCCCCGGCAACCAGGGCGGCCCGCTGATGCATGTCATCGCCGCCAAGGCGGTGGCCTTCGGCGAGGCGCTGGAGCCGTCGTTCAAGCACTACGCCAGGGACGTGATCGCCAATGCGCGCGCGCTCTCCGAGGTTCTGGTCGCGGGCGGCCTGGGCGTCGTCTCGGGCGGCACCGACTGCCACATGGTGCTGGTCGATCTGCGGCCCAAGGGGGTGACCGGCAAGGCGGCAGAGGCGGCGCTGGAGCGTGCGGGGCTGACCTGCAACAAGAACGCCATTCCGTTCGATCCGGAGAAACCCTTCGTCACCTCCGGCGTGCGCCTGGGCACCTCGGCGGGCACCACCCGCGGCTTCGACGCCGCGGATTTCCGCAAGGTCGGCGCATTGATCCTGCAGGTGATCGACGCGCTGGCGGCCAACCCGGACGGCGACGCGGCGGTCGAGGCGGCGGTGCTTGCGGACGTGCGCGCGCTCTGCGCGGCGCATCCGATCTACGCCGATCTGGGCTGAGCCCATGTTCCTCTCGGTCTTCGAGATCTTCAAGATCGGTGTCGGCCCCTCGTCATCGCATACGATGGGTCCGATGACCGCCGCCGCGCGGTTCCTCGATGACCTGCGCGGCGGGGCGGAAAAGATCCCCGGCGCGGGCCGGCTGGCGCGGTTGGGCGCCTCGCTGCATGGCTCGCTGGCCTTTACCGGCAAGGGGCACGGGACCGACCGCGCGGTGATCCTCGGGCTGATCGGACATGAGCCCGCTACGCTCGATCCCGACAAGGCCGAGGCGCTGGAGGCCGAGGTGCGCCGGACCCGGCGCATCAGCCCGCCGGGTCTGGGCCCGCTGGAATTCGACCCGGAGGCCGACCTGGTCTTCGATTTCGGCCCGCCCCTGCCGGGCCATGCCAACGGCCTGGTGCTGCGCGCCTTTGACGAACGCGGCAACCCCTACATGACGCAGACCTACTACTCGATCGGTGGCGGGTTCGTCGTGACCGAGGCCGAGCTTGAGGCCGAGAAGGCCGCCAAGGCGCAGACGCTGCATGCCGCGAAGGCGGCGATGGGCTATCCCTATCCTTTCGGATCGGCGGCCGAGATGCTGGAGATGGGCCACGCCTCGGGCAAGAGCATTGCCGAGATGAAACGCGCCAACGAATGCGTGCATCAGGGCATCGGGCCGCGGGAATTGACGGTCCAGATCGACCGCATCTGCGAGGTGATGAATGCCTGTATCGACCGCGGTCTCCGGATGGAGGGCATCCTGCCCGGCGGTCTGAAGGTGAAGCGTCGGGCCAAGGCGATCCACCGGCAGCTCTTGGCCGAACAGGGCAGCAACCAGCGCCAGCCGCATGCGGCGAATGACTGGCTTTCGGTCTACGCGATGGCCGTGAACGAGGAGAATGCCGCCGGTGGCCGGGTCGTGACATCGCCCACAAACGGCGCGGCCGGCGTGGTGCCGGCGGTGATCCGCTACTACCGCGACCATTGCATCGGGGCCACGGAGGCGGGGGTCGAGACGATGATGCTCACCGCTGCGGCCATCGGCGGGCTGATCAAGCACCGCGCCTCCATCTCGGGTGCGGAATGCGGTTGCCAGGCGGAAGTGGGCAGCGCCTCGGCCATGGCGGCGGCGGGGCTCTGCGCCGCTCTCGGGGGCAGCAACGCGCAGATCGAGAACGCCGCCGAGATCGCGCTCGAGCATCACCTCGGCATGACCTGCGACCCGGCGGCGGGACTTGTCCAGGTGCCCTGCATCGAGCGCAACGGGCTGGGCGCGATCAAGGCCGTGAGCGCCGCCAGCCTCGCCTTGCGGGGGGACGGCACGCATTTCATGCCGCTCGACAACTGCATCGAGACGATGCGCCAGACCGGCGAAGACATGAACACCAGATACAAGGAGACAAGCCTCGGGGGCCTTGCCGTCAACCTTCCCGAATGCTGAAGAACCCGGCGGCGCAGGGGGCGCTGCAACGCCATGTCCGGCGCGCGGTCCGCGCCGTCGACCCCGGTTGTGTCGCGCGGTGACAACCGCGCGTGCCGGCTGCGGCGGCGACCTGGTGGAATGCGCGCAGTTCCGGGTTGAAAGCTGCGACCGCGTCTTCCCGAGGGTCGTTCCCCCGGCGGGTCCTGGCATGGAGGCTATCGATCATGTCGGAGGTCGACTTCTGCGTCGAAGCTGATACGCAAGGCATTCAAACGGGGGTTGCCGGGATGCAATCGTTCTTGCCGCCATTGCGGGCGCTTCAGGCATTCGAGGCGTTCGGGCGCCTTGGATCGGTCAGCGATGCGGCGCAAGAGCTGGGCGTGACATCGGGCGCGATAA
The DNA here is from genome assembly GCA_020441165.1 of Sedimentitalea sp. GTDB lineage: Bacteria > Pseudomonadota > Alphaproteobacteria > Rhodobacterales > Rhodobacteraceae > JAGRMU01. Next base: position 17,530 of record JAGRMU010000081.1, on the reverse strand, counting down.
GCCAGCAACTGAAGGTGCTGGAGGATCATCTGGGGATCCAGTTGGTCGTCAGGGACGGTCGACGCGCGGCGATGACCAGCGATGCAAAAGCCTATCACGAGATCGTCAGTGCCGGTTTCGACAAGTTGCGGTCGGCACAGAACACCCTGTCACAGCAGAAATCGGGCGTTGATCTGAAAGTATCGGGCCTGCCGACATTGCTGTTGAAATGGCTCAATCCGCAACTGCACCTGTTTCAGTCGATGGCACGGGATGTGTCGATCAGGCTTGAGGCCACGCATCAGGAGCCCGACGCGCAGATGCCGGGCGAAATGTTCCGGCTCACCTACGGCGGCGCGTCGGGCCGCTTCCCCCACGCCCGCGCGCTTTACACCGACAGCTGTTTTCCGGTGTGTTCGCCGGATTTCCTGGCGCGCAATCCACAGGCGGGGACCATTGACGCGCTGGCGGAGCTGCCGCTGATCGAAATCGATTGGGGGGCGGCCTATCGCAGTGTGCCGCGGTGGAAGGACTGGTTTACCTGTCACGACCGCCACGATGTCGGTATCAGGCCCGTCGCCGTTCACTCGCTGTCCAGCCTTGCGCTGGAGGCGGCAGCCGCCGGGCATGGGGTGGTGCTGGCGCAGCGATCCTTTGCATCTCTTGACCTGGACCTGGGGCGGCTCGTGCGGCTTTCACCGGATGCTCTGCCCATGCCCGAGCCGTATTTCGTCTGCTGGGGCAACACCACCCTGGACAAGCCCTATGCCCGCGCCTTCCTGAACTGGCTGATGTCTGCCGCCCGGACCATTGAGCAGCAATAGTTTAGCCTCACTAAAGAGTCAGGAGAACAATTCGGCTTACTCGAGCGCCTTTTTAGCATACACATATAGCCGATACATATAGCCAAGGAGAATGCCGTGTTTCTCAAGAACGCCTGGTATGTCGCGGCCTGGAGCAGCGAGATCGAACGTTCCCTGCAGCAAATCCTCGTTCTGGGAGAGAAGATCTGCGTCTTTCGCAACGAGGAGGGCGAGGTCATCGCGATGGAGGATGCCTGCCCGCATCGCAAGCTGCCGTTGTCCAAGGGGCGCATCAAGGGCAACAATGTCGAATGCGGCTATCATGGTCTGACCTTCGATTGCGCCGGGCAATGTGTCTGGGCACCCGGCGGCGGGCGCATCCCCTCGGCGGCGCGTGTGCGGCCCTATCCGGTGCACGAGAAATACGGCCTTGTCTGGATCTGGATGGGCAATGCCGCCATGGCGGACGCCAGTGAAATCATCGACATCCCCAATTTCGACAGCCCCGACTGGGGCATGAACCGGGGGGCTGCGATGGAGTTGAAGTGCAATTACCTGCTGATGTGCGACAACCTTCTGGACCCGACGCATGTGGCCTGGGTTCACGAAACATCCTTTGCCGCCGCCGCCACGAAAGACACGCCGCTGCGCGTGACGAAGACCGACAATGGCATCATCGTGCACCGCTGGATGATGGATCACGAGCCCGCGCCGTTTTACAAGAAGGTGATCGAGTTCGAGGGCAACTGCGACCGCTTGCAGCATTACGAGGTACGCTATCCCAGTTGCGCGCTGATCCGCGCGGTGTTCACGCCCGCTGGCACCGGCGGGCCGGACGGGCCGCTGGACCCCAAGACCTTTGTCATGGACAGCTACAACTTCATGACGCCGACCACGGAAAAGGAGACGCGCTATTACTGGTTCCAGTTGCGCAACGTCCGGCCTGACGACGAAGCGCTCAGCAAGATGATGAGCGAGGATGTGCGTGCCGCCTTCGAGGAAGACCGCGCCGTGCTGAACGAGGTTCAGATCGGCATGGATACCAAGACCTCGCCGCACATCGACCTGTCCATCGACGCCGGCCAGTTGCGGTTCCGTCGTCAGCTCGAGGCGATGATCGCGGAAGAGCGGATGGTCGACGAAAAGATGAGAGCCTGACGTGGCAGGCGGATTTCGCCGCTTTCGGGTGGCCGCAAAGGTCCCCGAAAGCGATGTCATCACATCGTTCTATCTGGAGCCTGCCGACGGCGGCCCGCTGTGGGATGCCCGTCCCGGTCAGTATCTGACGTTGCGGGTTCCCGCCAAGGGGGGCGCTGTGCTCAGGACCTATTCGCTGTCGTGCGATGTGGCGGAGCCGTCGCATCACCGCATTACGGTCAAGCGGGAAGGGCGACCGTCAAACGGTGCTGACATGCCCGATGGGGTGGGGTCATGCTGGTTGCATGATCATGTCGAAACCGGGGCGGAGATCGAGGTTGCCGCGCCGCGCGGCGCCTTTGTTCTCAACGAGGGCAGCGACAGGCCGGTGGTTCTGCTGGCAGGGGGCGTCGGGCTGACGCCGCTGCTGTCGATGCTGCATGGGCTGGCGGCGACGAACCGCAGGGCCTGGTTCGTGCAAGCCTACGAGAACGGCGCGGTTCATGCCATGGGCGATGAGGTGCGCAAACTGGTGGCCGCATCCGGTGGCCGCATCCGGGCGCACACCGTCTATCGCAGCCCGACTGCCGATGACCTGGCCGCAGGGCTGCATCAGGACACGGGGTTCATCGACAGGGCCGTGCTGCAAGCGTTGCTGCCGCTCGATGACTACGAGTTCTACATGTGCGGCCCGACGCCGTTCATGGTCGCGATGTATCGCCTGTTGCGCGAGTTCGGCGTGCCCAAACACCGGATCGCCTATGAATTCTTCGGCAAGGCAACCTCGCTGGAGGCGCTGGCCGAAACGCCCGCCGCCGCGCCCAAGGTCGCATCCCGCGCGCCATCGGCGATTGCCGGTCTGGCATTTCTGACCAATCCCGGCGCCCGCGCCGTGCCGGATGCGATGCCAAAGGCCGCCGCGGACCCCGAACAGCCCGCGACCCTGCATGACGGCGATACCGCCTTGCTGGACGGCGATGTGGTCTTTGCCCGATCCGGGGCCAGCGCGCAGTGGCGCGACGCGGCCGGGTCGCTGCTGGAACTGGCCGAGGAGGCGGGTCTTGCGCCCGAGTTCAGTTGCCGTGCGGGGATTTGCAACACCTGCCGCTGCAAGATCGTCGAGGGCGACGTCACCTATTTCGAGGACCCGCTGCACCCGCCCCCTGCTGGCGAGGTGCTGATCTGTTGTTCCCGCCCGGTGGGCCGCGTGGTTCTGGACATCTGACGGGTTGCCGCCGGCCTCATCCCGCGTCGCTGACCATCCGCCTGTCGGGCTTCTGGCTGCATTCCTTGAAACACCGGATTTCGCAGGAATTGCAGATCCGGTCCGAAGCCTGGGCAACAGCTGGTCGGATCGCGTCGGACTTGTGCGGGTGCACGTTCTTTGCTCCCAGGACGTCGAG
>JAGRMU010000081.1:0-14164 GCA_020441165.1 Sedimentitalea sp. | reverse complement strand
TGCAGGTCGTTGCCATGCGCCCGCGCGCGCCGCGCTTCCGAAAGGATGAAGTCGGCACCGGCCAGGTCGATCTTGCCGACGCCCTTGAGGTTGAGGATGCAGGTCTTGAAGCCGTCCTTCGCTTCCATCCGTCGAAATTCGCGTTCGACATGCTCGATCGAAGCAAAGAACAGCGGTCCTTCGATACGCACGAAACGGATTTGCGGGCATTGTGGCAGGCTGAACGTCTCTGCGTTCATGAAGACCCGTCGGCCGTTCACCTCGGTCGGTGCGCCGACCGCGACCAGGGGATGTGCGCTCTTGTTCAGAAAGACCGCGAGCGAGGCGACAACACCGACGAGGATCGCGAAGTCGAGTTCGGACAGGATCCCGGTGAGGAAGGTGGCGGCGAGAATGAAGGTTTCGGAGCGGCTGGTCGTCACGATGTGGCGGATTTCGGCGAGGTTGATCAGTTTCCAGGCGACATAGAGGATGATCGCCGCCATGGCGGGCACCGGCACGAACCGCACGAAGGGCGCAAGCAGGACGAGCAGGACCGACAGAAATCCGGCCGCAAAGATCGCCGACATCGGCGAGGTCGCGCCGCTTTCCGCGTTCAGGCCGGAGCGGGTGAAGGAACCCGAGCCGGCGTAGCATTGAAAGAAGCTGCCGGTGAGGTTCGAGAGGCCCTGGCCCACCATTTCCTGGTTCGAGTCGTAGGATTCTCCGCGGCGTATCGCGAAGGATTTGCCGATCGAGATCGCCTCCAGGAGGCCGACGCAGGCCACCGCCGCGGCTGCCGGAAGAAGCGTGCCGATGGTCCCGATCTGCAGGTCCGGCGCCTGGAAACCTGGCAGGACGGCATCGAGCGGTGCGAACATCATCACGCCAGATGCCTCGGCTCCAAGCGCGATGGATGCGACAGACCCAACGAAGAGCGCGATGATGTAACCGGGCAGACGCCTACTGACCCGCGCCGATGCGATCAGGCTGACCAGCGTCAGGGCCGCGATGAGAACCGCGTCGGTGTTCAGGGCGCCGATATCGGTTCCAATCCCGGAAAGGCGATGGAGCACGCCCCCGGTTCCGCCCGACAGGCCGAGTGCCGGGCCAAGCTGGGACACACCGATCAGGACCGCGGCGGCGGCCGTGAAGCCGACGATGACCGAATGCGAGATGAAGGCGATCAGCCCGCCAAGTCCCGCCAGCCCCGCCGCCAGCTGCAGGACGCCGACAAGGAAGGTCAGCACCAAGGCAAGGGCGATATAAGTCTCGCTGCCGGGGACGGCGAGGCCGCTCAGCGAGGCGAAGAGCACGGCGGAAATCGCCGTTGTGGGCCCAGATACCATGACCTGAGACGATCCCCAGAGGGCCGCCACGACGGTCACGATCATGGCAGTGAAGAGCCCGTATTCCGGCGGCAGGCCTGCGATGATCGCAAAGGCCACGGCTTGCGGCAACACGATCGTGGCGTTGGTCAGCCCGGCAAGCGCATCGGCCTTCCATGATGCGGCCGTCCGGTTGTGGAACCACGGCCGGACCGGCGAAAGCCGCCCGAGGATCGCCCTTGCCTGGCCCATTGGGTCAGGAGGCCTTGCCGGTGTCTTTGACGCCGTCCCGCTCCGGGGTCAGGACCGCGCTCAGTTCATCCTCGTTGCGGTAGCCGATCAGGATGCCCGCCTTGGCTTCGCCAAGAATGGTGTCACGAGAGGCGATCCAGGCATCCGACCGGGTCGTGCGCTGCGATGTTCGACGCGCCCAGCCAAAGAACAGCTTTTCCAGGCGCGAGAGTTCGTCCGCATGCGCGGGGTCCGCGCCAAGATCGGTCAGCTCATCGGGATCGGTTTCCAGATCGAAGAGCATCGGCCGGAACCCTTCGGCAAAGACATATTTCCAGCGGCCGTCGAACAGCATCGTCAGCTTCGCGTCCTTGACCTCGACGCCGAGGCGCCTGCGGACATCGCGCATCGAATAGTCGTATTCGGAAATTGCGAATTCCCGCAGGGTTTCCGCCTGTCCGTGCAGGATCGGCTGAAGCGATCTTCCCTCGATGACATGGGACGCCGGGGCGCCGCCGAAATAATCCAGGATCGTCGGAACGACGTCGATCGCCTCGACCAACGCACGCGATTTCTTTCCGCGGGTGGCATTTGCCGCGGGGCGCGGGTCGACCACAATGAGCGGAATGCGCGCCGAGGCGTCGTGGAACAGTTCCTTCTCGCCCATCCAGTGATCGCCCAGATAATCGCCGTGATCGGAGGTGAAGACGATCATCGTCTCGTCGGTCAGGCCCCGTTCGTCGAGAAACGCCATCAACCTGCCGAGCTGGTCGTCGATCTGCTTGATCAGGCCCATGTAAGCCGTCAGCACGCGGGTTCTTGTGCCGTCATCGCAAAAGGCGCGGCTGACGCGCTCCTCCATGAACGCACCGTAGACGGGGTGCGGGTCGGCGCGCTCGGCTTCGTCGCGCACCGGGGGCAGGTGGGTCTCGGGGCCGTACATGTCATGGTAGGGGGCCGGCACGATATAGGGCCAATGGGGCTTGATGTAGCTCAGGTGCAGGCACCACGGCGTATCCCCGGCCTCGCTGATGAAATCCATCGCGCGGCTGGTGATATAAGGCGTCTCGCTTTCCTCATCTGCGGCGCGCGCGGGTTTGTCGGCGTTGTCCATGAACCAGCCGCTGAGAATGTTGCCGTCGTCGTCCTCGGCACTGTTTGCGACGCTCTGCCAGGGGTTTTCGTCCGGCCAGCCGCGGTCTTTCATGTAGCTGTCATAGGCCGCGTTGCGGGGATAACGCGCCCCGTTCGGGTGCAACCCGTCATCGCGTTCATAGGGCTCGAACCCGCATTCGGACACGAGGGTGCCGATCTGGCTGTCGGGGGCGAGGCCGAGGCGTTTCATGCCGTCCACATCCGCGGTCATGTGGGTCTTGCCACAGAGCGCAGTGCGCACGCCGAGCGGGCGAAGATGGTCGCCAAGCGTCATCTCGCCTACCTTGAGCGGAATGCCGTTCCAGGTGGAGCCGTGCGAGCTGACATAGCGCCCGGTATAAAAGGACATCCGCGACGGGCCGCAGATCGGCGACTGGACATAGGCGCGGTCGAACAGGACGCCGCGCTCCGCGAGCCGGTCGATATGGGGCGTGTGCAGATGCGGATGCCCCGTGCAGGACAGGTAATCCCACCGGAGTTGATCGCACATGATGAAAAGAACGTTCCTGGTCATGATCCGGCACCACTTGGAATTCGGGCCGGGGCGCTGCCGCCCCGGCCTGTTTCGATCTACATGCGGGCGGCGTCGGGAATCGCCACACCCAGCTCTTCAAGCGCGCGAAGCGCGCCCGGGTGCAGCGGCATGTTGATGTCCTGCACAGCCGCCTCGGGCGTAATCGCCGTGAGCCAGGGTGCACTGTCGCGCATCTCCGCCACGCCGGCATAGAACGTCTTGGTCATCGCGTAGATCATCTCCTCGTCGGCATCTTCGTTGGTGACAATGCCGACCGTCACGCGCAGCGTGGTGGTATCCTCGGTATTGACCTGGTTGGCGCCGTAAATACCCACCGGCAGTGTGGCGAGACCGAAACCTGGGCGGCTTGCCAGCGCCTTGATCGCTTCCGAGTCAAGCTGGTCCTGGGGGATGCCGAGAAACCGGATCGGGTTGGTCACGGCAATCTGGGTGAGGACCGGGCTGGGCGCGTTGGTCGGGTTGCAGTAGATATCCAGATTGCCATCCTGGAAGGACGCGGCGGCCGCGTCCCAGCCGAGCTTGACGGCTTCGAAATCGGTGCCTGCCTTCAGGCCGGTGACCGCTTCGAAAAGCAGTTCCATCGTTGCATAGGCTGCGCTGCCCGGCGGGCCAAGAAAGACCCGCTTGCCCTTGGCCTGATCCAGCGAGGTGATGCCCGACGACTCGTAGACGGCGATATGATAGACGCCCATTGGAAAGTTCAGCACCGTGCGCAGCTTGGCCGCCAGTTCGGGGGCCTGATCGATCTTTTCGAACATCGCCCGCTGGTTGACCATCAGGGCATGCAGGGCCGGCGAGGACATGCAGAATGCCGTCTTGCCCATCGCCACTTCCAGAACGTGACGGGTGGCCGCGCCGGTGGCGTTGAGCTGGATCTCGTAATCCGGCAAATCGCGGTTGATGATGTTGGCAAAGGTGGTCATCACCAGGTTCGGGCTGGTCCCCGGCCCGAGGGTCGACATGCGCAGCAGTTCCCTGGCCAGAGCGGCCCGCGGCAGCATGGCCAGAGTTGCGGCGGCTGCGGTGCCGGCCAAGAGGCTGCGACGGTTGAGATGGGGTGTCTTCATGATAGGGTTCTCCTCATTGCGATCATGAAACTTGGTCTTTGACGTTTAATTCCAGCCGGTCGACATACATCAGCCCCAGGGCAGCGACCGCGGCGATCCAGGAAACCATCGGCCCGAAGAAGATGAGCGCGACGGCCAGCCCCAGGCCGACGGGCACCATGTAGGCCTTGCCGCGGCGTGGATAGCAGGCGCGCGAGATCAGGATCGTGGCAAGCAGGACGAACAGGATCGACTGTGCGGATTGGCTCAGGTCGAACCCGGTGCCCAGCAGCAGCGCCGGCTGATAGATGAATGCGAACGGGATCACGAAGCCCGGAAGCGCCAGCCGCGAAGCTTCGAGCGCGGTGCCCATCGGGCTGGCGCCCGCGATCGGGGCTGCGGCAAAGGCGGCCAGTGCAACCGGCGGGGTGACGGCCGACAGCACGCCGAAATAGAGCACGAACATGTGGGTATGGACGATCGGCACGCCAAGTTTCTGCAGCGACGGCCCCATCACCAGCACGATGATCAGATAGGCCGGAACCGTCGGCATTCCCATGCCGAGCAGCAAGCAGGCGATGGCCATCAGGATCAGCGACAGGATCAGCTGGTCTTCGGCGAGGCTTGCAAGCAGAGAGGCAAAGCGCAGCCCCACGCCGGTCAGGTTCAACACGCCGATGACGATCCCGACAGCTCCGACGATGACCACCAGCTGCGCCGAGATCAGCCCGGCCGAGCGGATGAACTTCACCCAGGCTTCACCGTCGGTCAGCAGGTCGGGACGGATGGCAAAGCCCAGAACCGCAGCGAGGGCGACACCGACAAAGCCAGCATAGGCGGGCGAGGAGCCGCCGACCATCGTCACCACGATGCCCGCGAGGGCCAGCACGAAGATCCCCATCTGCACGAGTTCGCGCCAGTTGAACGAGATGTTCGGGCGGGCTTCCACGGCCAGGTCCATGTTCCGTGCTGCACTGGAGATCGCGACGAACAGGCCGCCGTAGTATAGCAGGGCGGGCACGGCGGCAGCGGCGCAGATGGTCAGATAGGGCACGCTTGTGACGTCGGCCATGATGAAGGCGACGGCTCCCATGATCGGCGGGGTGATCTGCCCGCCGCTCGAGGCCGCTGATTCCACCGCCGCCGCGAAACGGGGCGAGAAACCGCGTTTCTTGATCAGCGGAATGGTGATCACGCCGGTGCCCACGACATTGGCCACCGCGCTGCCCGATATTGTCCCGAACAATCCGCTGGCCACCGTGGCGGCGGCGGCCGGGCCGGAGCGCATCCGCCCGGTCGCGGCCATTGCGAGCCGCACAAGCACCAGATCGATCGCGAGCAGTTCGAGAAGCGCGCCGAAGACGATGAAGATCAGGATGGTCGAGACGACGGTGGCCATAGGGCGTCCGAACACACCGTCGAACGAATACCACAGGACGGTCATCAATTCCTCGGTGGAGATACCGGCATGTCTCAGGAACCCGGGCGCCAGATGTCCGAAGGCGCCATAGGCGAGCAGCACGCCGGCGACCGCCGCCATTACAAGGCCGACCGACCGCCGCGTCAGTTCGATGACCGCGATGAGCCCGACAAGCCCCATCCAGATGTCGGTCGACGTCAGAAAGTAAAGTCCGGTTTCGATCTCCTCGGCGGCACGGAAATACTGGTAGACGCTCAGAGACAACGCGATCGCCGTTGCCACCAGGAGACCGCGATCGGCAAGGCTGTCGGAACGTCTCAGGCCGGTCAGAATGATCACCAACCCGCCGGCCAGCAACATGCCGACACGCAGGTAGGAATCGGAGAACACGCCGAACACCGACACGTAGAACACAACGCCGATGATCACGAGCGAAAGCCCGGTTATGACGTAGTCCAAGTACGCGGTTTTCTTGAGTTCCGACACGATGTCCTCCCGATGTGACTGGCCCAGGTCAGTCTCGACAACCGATTCGGAGACTTCTGTGCAGGAAAAGATGTATTGAAACGCCGCATTTCTGTCGATTTAGTGTTCCACCAGGTGAAAGGGACGACATGACCAAGCTCAACCGATCCATCGAACGCGGGCTCACTGTTCTTGAGGTCATCCACACCTCGGGGGCCAGTTCGCTTGCCTTCCTGGCGGCGCGGACGGGGCTTTCGAAACCGACGCTGTTGCGCATCTGTGCAACCCTGGAAAGCCGGCGCTGGCTGATCCGCAGGAGCAATGATGGATGGTATCAGCTCGGCTCGGCCTTTCCACATGCCGGCGGCATGCCCGATCTGGTCGACCGACTGGTGGCGGTCGCCAAGGAAGAGATCGTGCGGCTTTCCGAGGAAACCGGGCTTGGCGTCGATCTGGCCGCCGCCATTGGCGGGGGTCGGACCGAGATCGTGGACACCACCCGGGTCTTCAGGAAGCACGGCATCTATCCGGATGCCGTCGGGTTCCGACCCTCTCCGATCCTCTCGGCGCTGGGGGCCGCGTATTTCTCAGGACTTTCGAATTCGGCACGGGCCGAGGCGCTGCAGGACCTGGTGAAAAGACTGCCCCGCGAGGATGCCGCCGCCTTGCCGCAACTTCCCAAACTTCTGAAAGCCGTCGCCGAACAGGGCTATGCGACGCGGGCGCGCGATCACTGGGGCCGGGCGGTGGACTACGGCGAGCTGCCGGCGGCCATCGCGGTTCCGATCCTGGCCGGTGCGGACCCGGTCGGCGCGGTCAACCTGGTCTGGAACGCCAACGACCGTTCGGTCGAGGACATCGCCAGGGACCATCTCGCACGCCTTCAATCGGCAGCGAAAATCATCGGTCAAGCTTACGCCGACCTTGGCTGACGCGCCGGCCTCGCAGTTGGGCATCCGTCGGAGTTCCGGCCTGCATTCGGGCCGCAATGTGTCAAAGACGCAGCTCCGGTAGATCGCGAAAACGATCCAGCGCTTCGGGATTTTCCAGCGAGTCGGTATTCTTGACGGAGCGTCCGTGCACCACGTCGCGCACCGCAAGTTCACTGATCTTGCCGTTCTTGGTGCGCGGAATATCCGCAACGGCGATAACCAGCGCGGGCACGTGCCGCGGCGAGGAACCTAGCCGGATCGCGGTCCTGATCTCCTTGTTCAGGGCCTCGGTCAGTTCCGCGCCGGGTGCAAGCGTTACGAACAGGACAACGCGCACATCGTCCCCGATATCCTGCCCGACGACCACGGCTTCCTTCACCTGCGGGAAATTCTCGACCTCGGCGTAGATTTCTGCCGTACCGATGCGCACACCGCCCGGGTTGAGCGTGGCGTCAGAACGGCCATGGATCACGAAGCCGCCGGTGTCTCGGCGCTCGGCGAAGTCGCCCTGGCACCAGACCCCCGGAAAACGCTCGAAATAGGCGCGGCGGTAGCGCGCGCCGTCCTCGTCGCCCCAAAAGCCCAGCGGCATCGAGGGAAACGGGGCGGTGCAGACAAGCTCACCTTTCTCGCCGTCATCGGCGCGGGTGGCGTCGTCGTGCCAGACGTCAACCGCGAGGCCGAAACCTGGACGCTGGATCTCGCCGCGATGGACCGGCGTTGTCGGATCGCCGGTCACGAAGCATGACACGATGTCGGTCCCGCCCGAAATCGACGCCAGGTGCAAGTCCCGTTTGATCGCGCCGTAGACATAGTCGAACCCATCGCCAAGCAAGGGCGAGCCAGTCGACATCATCGCGCGCAAAGCCGTCAGATCGTGCTGTGCGCCGGGGCGGAACTCGGACTTGCGCAGACTGTCGATGTATTTCGCCGAGGTCCAGAAATGGGTCATTCCTTCGTCGCTGGCATAGTCGAACAGAACGTCGGGTCCGGGGTGGAAGGGCGAGCCGTCATAGAGCAGCAGCGTCGCGCCGCGGGCGAGGCCCGAGACCAGCCAGTTCCACATCATCCAGCCCAGTGTGGTGAAGAAGAAAAGCCGATCGCTCGGCCGGATGTCGGCATGCAGCGCGTGTTCCTTGAGATGCTGCAGCAGCACGCCGCCGGCGCGGTGGACGATGCATTTCGGCGCGCCGGTGGTGCCGGAGGAGAACAGGATGTAGAGAGGATGATCGAACGGCATGCGGGTGAACCTCAGCGGCGCAGCGGCAAACGCAGACTCGAACGCCACGAAGGTGGTCCCATTGTGCAGGTCGTCTGCCACCTCCGGAGCGGTGCCGAGGTAGTCGATGACCACGGTCCGGGTGAGCGAGGGCAATTGCTGCACGATGGCGCCGAGCTTCTGGCCGATCTCGAACCGCTTGCCGGCATACCAGTAGCCGTCCGTCGCAAAGAGCACCTTCGGCTCGATCTGGCCGAACCGGTCGAGCACCGCACGGGCGCCGAAATCCGGTGACGCCGAGCACCAGGTCGCCCCCAGCGAAACCGCGGCCAACATCGCCGCCACCGCCTCGGGGCGGTTCGGGAGCAGCCCGGCCACGCGGTCGCCGGGGCCGACACCGGCATCGGCAAGCGCCTGCTGCAGCCGTGAGATGTGGGCCTGCAAATCGCCCCAGGTCCAGCGGAGCCGCACCTTGTCCTCGCCGCGGAACACCAGTGCCGGCTCGCCCGGGTCGCGGTCTTTGCCCATTCCCATCAGGTTTTCGGCAAAGTTCAGCTGCGCGTCCGGGAAGAACCGGGTGCTGATCATGTCGTCGCCGACCATGAAGGGCCCGTCGCCCTTGTGGCCGATCACGCCGGAAAAGTCCCAGAGGGCACTCCAGAAACCTTCGGGATCGTCGAGAGCAAGCGTCGCAAGGTCATCACTGCTCGCGACCTCTCTACCCGCGCGATGGCCGATATAGCTCGCGAATGCCGCGATCTCGGACGACGCGACGCGCTCCTTCGATGGCGTCCACATGATCCCGGCGGTCACGACCGGCCCGCCTCGTCGCTCCTCGCCGGCAAGACAGTCCCGACGCACGGTCCGAACCCGATGCGGTAACCGTCCCCTTGCGCATGACCGTGCAGAGCAAGGGTATCGCCATCCTCGATGAATGTCCGGGTCTGCCCGCAATCCAGCGAGATGGGATCCCTGCCGCCCCATGTCATCTCCAGAAGCGATCCGAACATGCCCTTTTCGGGCCCCGAGATCGTGCCGGACCCCAGCAGATCGCCCGTGCGCATCGCACAGCCCGACGAGGCATGATGCGCAAGCTGCTGCGCGGCCGAGTAATACAGGGTGTTGTAGTTCGTGCGGCAGATTTCCGTCGGCTGGCCGTCTTTCGCGGCCATGGTGACCGACAGATCGATGTCATAGAGCATCGGTCCGGTGTCGCGGATATGAGGCAGCAATGCCTTTTCGCGCGGAGGCGTACTGCAGCGGAATGGCGCTAGGGCGGACCTGGTCACCACCCAGGGGCTGATCGTGGTCGCAAAGGCCTTCGCCTGAAAGGGCCCCAGCGGCTGGTATTCCCAGGCCTGGATGTCGCGCGCCGACCAGTCGTTCAACAATACATAGCCAAAGATCATGTCGTCGGCCTCGTCCACGCTGACGGGCTTGCCCATCTCCGAGGGCGTCCCCACGACCGCGCCCATTTCCAACTCGATATCGAGCCGCTTGCAGGGCCCGAAGCTGGGCATCTCGTCCTGTGGGCCTTTCATCTGGCCCATGGGCCGGTGGAAATCCGTGCCGGAGACGATAACCGTCGAGGCGCGGCCATTGTAGCCGATGGGAATGTGCAGCCAGTTCGGCGGCAGCGCGTTCTCGGGATCGCGGAAGAGCGAGCCGACATTGAAGGCGTGTTGCCGCCCTGCGTAGAAATCGGTGTATTCGCTCACCGTGAACGGCAGGTGCATCGTGACGCTGCCCATATCGTAGAGGGCTTTGCGTATCACGTCCGATTCTTTTCCCTCGCGGAGCAGATCGGTCAGCTTTTGGCGGACATCGTCCCAAGCGGCTTTCCCCCTGCCCATGAAGGTATTGAGCGCAGGCGCGTCGAACCCGTGATCCGGCAGCAACTTCGCAGATTGCAACGCGGCAAGGTCCAGCACGCTCTCTCCGATCGCCACCGCGCAGCGCGGCGCAGCGCCCGTCGAGAACACGCCGAAGGGCAGGTTGTTCAGGGGAAAGGGGCTTTGGGGGTCGTTCGCCGTCTCGACCCACGAGCGGATCAGGTCAGTCATCGGAAAATCCTTTGTCAATGTGCGTCGGGTTGAGTCTCGGGCCGCGCCATATCGAATGCAGGAAGGGCCAGACACCGGCGTTCGATGCCGGTCAGGCGCGCGAAAGGTGTCAGGTCACATCCCCAGCGATGCGCGTTGTAAAGCTGCGGCACGAGGCAGAGATCGGTCAGGCCGGGCGTGTCTCCAAAGCAGAACGGCGCGTCCGGATCGATCAGGCGTTGGAAGGCGGTGAAGCCGCGTGCCATCCAGTCGTTCATCCAGGCCACCGTCTCGTCCTGGCTGTGCCCGATGGATTTCAGCTTTGCGACCACACGCAGGTTGTTCACCGGATGCACATCGGTGGCGATGGTAAGGGCCGCGGCGCGGACTTTGGCCCGGCCCACGGGGTCGGCGGGCAGAAGCGCCGGGTCGGGACACGTCTCCTCGAGCCAATCGAGGATCGCCATCGACTGGGTGAGGATCGTTCCGTCGTCCAGAACGAGCGTCGGCACGCCATGGCCCGGGTTCAGCGCGACATAGTCCTGCGCATTCTGTTCACCCGCCACCAGATCCACCGGGACCGCCGTAAAGGCGATCCCTTTGAGGTTGAGAGCAATCCGCACCCGGTAGGACGTGGTGGACCGCCAATAGGTGAAAAGCTTCATTTCTTGCCCGGCGTGCCGTCGAACTTCTTCTCGATGTCCTTCCAGCAGTCGATGTAGTCGTCCTGCAACGGCGCCTGCTTGCCTGCAAACTGCGTCAGCTGCTGCGGGAACCGGGTCTCGAACATGAAGGACATCGTGTTGTCCAGCTTGTCGGGGCCGAGATTGGCGTTCGAGGCCTTCTCGAAGGCTTCGCGATCCGGACCATGGGGCAGCATCATGTTGTGAAGGCTTACCCCTCCAGGAACGAAACCCTGCGGCTTGGCGTCATACTGGCCATAGATATTGCCCATCAGCTCGGACATGATGTTCTTGTGATACCATGGAGGGCGGAAAGTATCTTCCATCACCATCCAGCGCTCGCGGAACAGCACGAAGTCGATATTCGCCGTGCCGGGCTGACCGGATGGGGCGGTGAGTACCGTGAAGATCGACGGGTCGGGGTGATCGAACAGGATCGCGCCAACCGGGCAGTAGGTGCGCAGGTCGTATTTGTAGGGCGCGTAATTGCCGTGCCAGGCCACCACATCCAGCGGGCTCTGGTCGATTTTCGTGCTGTGAAACTGGCCGCACCATTTCACCGTCAGGGTCGAAGGCACCTCGCGATCCTCGAACGCCGCCACGGGCGCCTTGAAGTCTCGCGGGTTGGCCATGCAGTTGGCGCCGATCGGGCCGCGGCCGGGCAGTTCGAATTTCTGGCCGTAGTTTTCGCAGACGAACCCGCGCGCCGGGCCGTCGAGCAGCTCGACCCGGTAGACGAGGCCGCGCGGGAGGATGGCGATCTCCTTGGGCTCCAGGTCGATGATCCCCAGCTCGGTGGCAAAGCGCAGACGGCCCTCCTGTGGCACAACCAGCAGTTCGCTGTCGGCGGAGAAGAAATAGGCGTCCACCATCGATTCCGTCACGAGGTAGATATGCGTTGCCATGCCGACCTGCGTGTGCACATCGCCCGCGGTGGTCATCGTGCGCATGCCGGTCAGCCAGGTCAGCGGCTCATCGGTGTGCGGGATTGGATCCCAACGATACTGGCCGAGACTGGTCACGTCGGGATGGATATCGGGTGCCGACCGGAAATGTGGCAGGTCGATCTTCTCGTAGCGATGGGAGTGCTTGACCGAGGGACGAATACGGTAGCACCATGTGCGCTCCGGCCGGACATCCGTGAAGGCGGTGCCCGAGAGCTGCTCGCCATAAAGGCCATAGTTGCATTTCTGCGGGCTGTTCATGCCCTGTGGCAGCGCACCCGGCAGGGCCTCGGTCTCGAAATCATTGCCGAAACCGGGCATGTAGCCCGGGGTTGTTGTCGTGCCATCGGCTTGTACAAGCGGTGTTGTTTTCTGAACATTCATATCATGCCTCCTGCATCTCGGTGACGGCCTGCTGAATCGGCCGCGATCTCACCGAATGTTAGGCCGCCGCCCATGGAACCGTCGAGACTGCGTTTCATCAGGTGAAACCAACGAACGGCGACGCCATTGGCAAGCCGCCAGAACTATGCTGCAACGCGGCGTGACATGGGCTGGAGACGCCGTGGTTTTGGCCCTTTTCGGTCTGCCGCTGGGCCATTGCCAAGGCCCCGACCAGTCTCGACCTGCTGATCGCGCTGCGAGAAGACATCGCCATGGCCGCGCCGGTCCCGCTGCGACCGATCTATTCGTCTTTGGCCAACCAGACCCGCGATGTTCGGAAAATCATCGCCGCCTTCGGTCGGCATCCCCATCGGAACGGGGTTCTGGGCCGCAAATCAACCGCCGCGAAAGCGGCATAGATCGCCGACGGTCAGTTACATCAAAGGTGAGCACGCGCAAACAAACGGCATCCGTGCGCTCGGCATGGCCATATCGGTCCAAACAGAACCCGAAAAACCTGAGCCTGCGTTCACAAGAGCCATTCGACGGGCAACGAGCCGATAGCCTTCAGCGCGATGCGCTTGGCAAATGTCGTGCCAGGCTCAACACGTGTCACAGTCCCATCCGATGCGCGGGTCCAGTTGAGCCGGCCCTCCGCCATCTCGACGCGCCAGGCGAGATCGCCGAGGCCCTCATCGAACGCGTCATGCATGATTTCAGCCATTCTGGTGCTTCGGATCAGCAGGCCCATGCGGCAGCTTGCCGATGCACATCGTCTTGCCAGACGCGCGGCGGCAATCATCCGCCAGAACCTGATTTTCGCCATCTCGGTCATGGTGGTGCTTGTCACCGCCGGGCTGGTCTTTGACCTGCCCCTGACGCTGGCGGTCGTCGGGCATGAAGGCGGCACAGTGCTGGTGGTGCTGAATGGGCTTCGCCTGCTTTCAAACCCTACCCCTCGGCCGGGCGGGACGCTGCCGACCGACGAACCAGATCCCGGAACCCCAATTGAGACGGGCCCATCTGCTTGATTCAGCGTGGCAGTCCATTCCTGCCGATCCGCCAGACGGATTTCAGCCTCGTCATTGGCCAGGACGCCTGGATCACTGTGCCACATCTATAACCGCCCCTTGCGCAAGAGGAATCTTCAGAGCTGGTCTTGACGCGTCATCGGGCGCTGACATGTATCCGGACTCATGATGCGGCGTTCCAGATGCCGCGGACCGTTCTCTGCTGCACACCGGTTCTCCCGATCCTGTCTCACGACTGTTGCGCCAAACTTCTCCTTGCCCTCTTCCGCTCCGACGTCCTCGCGACCTCCAGCGGGCTTATGCCGCCGCGGCCGGAGACCGGTAAACGCCACCGCGGGCCATCAGGGCCCAGACGATCCGCGCCATCCGCTGCCCGACAACACATGCTTGCATGTGTGAGAGGGGTGTTCGCCAGCGCCACCCGCACCAGCATCGGTGGCTTGCGTGACAGCATCCCGCCCAGCCATGTGCCTGGCTGGGCCGCAGCATGGGTGTGTAGTTTGATGATGACGCTGTTGGCGCCGATGATCAGCAGCCGCCGCAGCGACCGTTCGCCCATCTTCGTCGTGGCTCCGGGCCGCTGTTTGCCGCCAGTGGAATGTCGTCGTGGTGTGAGCCCGAGCCAGGCCGCAAAATCCCGAGCCTTGCGGAAAGTCTCGGGCGGCGGCGCAAGGCTCGCTCTGGCCGTGGCGATCAGCGGGCCGATACCGGGTGCTGTCATCAGACGCCGCGCCAATTCGTTCTCCTGAGCGATGCGCAGATGGCGCGTC
>JAGRMU010000455.1 GCA_020441165.1 Sedimentitalea sp. | reverse complement strand
GGCGCGCATTACACGCTGATGGGGATCGAGACGCTGTCGCTGCGAATGCAGCGCCACGTCGAGAATGCCGAGAAGGTGGCCGCCTGGCTCGAGGCGGACGACCGGGTGGAGTACGTGACCTATGCCGGGCTCAAGTCCTCGCCCTATTTCGACCGGGTCGCCAAGATCTGCCCCAAGGGCGCCGGGGGTCTTTTCACCTTCGCGGTCAAGGGCGGCTATGACGCCTGCGTGAAGCTGGTCAACAGCCTCGAGATCTTCAGCCACGTCGCCAATCTCGGCGATACCCGCTCGCTGGTGATCCATTCCGCCTCGACCACCCATCGGCAACTGACCGCCGAGCAGCAGGAAGCGGCCGGCGCCGGCCCCGGCGTGGTGCGCATCTCGATCGGCATCGAGGACGCGAACGATCTTATCGCCGATCTCGACCAGGCGCTGACCAAGGCCTGCGCCTGATCCGGGCGGCCCCCGGGCAGGCGCGTCCTGCCCGGGGGCCGCGCGCTATTGCGCGATGGCAAAGACCATCGAGACCATCGCCTCGACGCTGACCTCGCCGGCGGCGATCGGAACCCCCGATTCGCGCATCGCCATGTCCATCATCGCCCCCATCGGACGCATCCCGCCCTGCTCGGAGATCGACTGCACCGGGCCGAGCGTGACCCCGGCAGCCTCGGCCAGCAGCGCCGCCCTGGCCATCGCATCGGCCACCGCCGCCCGGCGCGCCTCGTCCATCAGCGGCTCGGGGTTCTGAACGTCGAACTGCAAGCCATTGAAATCGTTCGCGCCATCCTCGATCACCGCATCGAGGATGCGGCCCAGCGACGCGAGGTCCCGGACCCGCACCATCACCGTGTTGCTGGCCACGAAGCCGGTGATGCGCGCGCGGTTGCCGTCGGAAGCCGTGCGCTCGGACCAGACCGGGCTCAGCGACAACGCCCGGGTCTGCATGTCGCGCGGCGCCACGCCCATCGCGGCGATTCGCTCCAGGATCCGCGCCACCGCGTCCGAGGTGGCCTCCATCGCCAGTTTCGCCTGCTCGTTCTCGTGCGTCACCCCCAGCGAGATCGTCGCCATGTCGGGTGCGGCCTCGACCCGGCCCTCGCCGGTGACGGTGATCTGCCGCGGCATATCGTCTGCAAGCGCGGCGCCGGCCAGCGCCAAGGCCAGGGCGCTGGCCAGAATGGTCAATCTGTTCACGTGTCTCACTCCTGCTGGTGTTCCGACAACATGGGCAATGCCCCCTGCGGCCCGCAAGGCATCGCCCGTCTTTTTCTTTTCCTCGCCCCGGGACTGCTCTAGACTCTGGGCGCCGGCAGGCTCTGCCGGCGGTTGGGTGGACCAAGCTGCTGTGACATGAAACCGGGCTTCGCGCTCTCGCTTTCCGTGGACGGGATCTCCCTGCTGCATCGCGCGGCGGGGGGCTGGCGGCGCGTGGGCGACGTGTCTCTGGAGACCAGGGATCTGACCGGCGCGCTGGCCGATCTGCGGGCCCGCGCCCTGCGCCTCGACCCGGACGGACTGGCCTGCAAGCTGGTCATCCCGAACCAGCAGATCCGCTACCTCAGCATCGAGACCGGCGACGCGGATGACGAGGAGCTGATCGACCTCGCCCGCGCCGCGCTGGAGGGCGCGACGCCCTACCCGGTCGCGGATCTGGCCTTCGATCTGTCGACCGAGGGCGATCAGATCCACATCGCCGCCGTCGCCCGCGAGACCCTTGCCGAGGCCGAGGCCTTCGCCGTCGAGAACGGCTTCAACCCGGTCAGTTTCGTCGCCATCCCGGGCGAGAACCCGTTCCTGGGCGAGCCGAATTTCGGCCCGGCCGAACATGCCAGGACTCTGCCCGAGGGCACGCGGGTCGAACCGGACGGAATCGCGGTGGTGGTGATCGGCGACGCGCGGATTCCCGCCGCGGCGCCCGAGGCGCCGGCAGATGCCGAGCCGGCCCCGGACGCGTTGCCGGAGACGGCCGCCGATACCGCCTCGCATAGGGGCGCCGCGTCCGCGATGCGGGCTGAAGCGAACCCGGAGCCCATGCCCGATGGGGACCCCGAGGCACCGCCCGAGCCCGCCCCGGCCGCGGCGGGCTTCGCCAGCCGGCGCGGCAAGACCGGTGCCTCCGCGGTCGCCCCGCCCCTGGCCGGCGCGCGCCGCGCGGATACCGATGCGCCGGCGCCGCCAAAGCCGAAACCGCCCGCGCCGCCCGTCCGGTCCCCCGGCATCGCGCCCCAGGACGCGGCGGTGACCGCCCCCGGCCTCGACCTGCCGGAGACGCGCGAGGACAGCGCCAGCGCGCTCCGGCCGCCCGCGGCCAAGGCCAAGCCCGCCAAGACGATGGGCGTTGCCGGGTTCCTGACCCGCCGCGGCCAGAAGCGCGCGGCCCCCGCGACGCCGGCGGTCCAGATCACCCGCACCGCGCCGCCGCCGATGCCGCGCCCCGAACCCGGCTCGCCGGAAGAGGCCGAGCGGATGACGATCTTCGGCGCGCGCCAGCCCCGGCAGGTCGGCGGCAAGCCGCGGCATCTGGGGCTGATCCTGACCGTGGTGCTGCTGCTCTTCCTGGCCGTGGTCGGAGCCTGGGCCGCGATCTTCCAGGAGAGCAGCCTGTCGCGGCTGCTCTTCGGGCCGCGCGAAACGGTCCAGCAGGAGGTCGCGCCGGAGCCGGGCGCCGAGGATCCCGCCCTTCTTCCGGACGCCGGAGCGGTCGCGCCGGAGCCGCCCGGGGCCGAGCCGCCGACCAGCGCCCTGCAGCCCCCGGAGACCGGCACCCCGGCGCCCGGCGCGCTGACGCCCAGCGACGAGGTGGTGCTGGACGCGCTGCGCAACCCAGAGATCGCCGCCCTGCTGAACCCGGACGCGGCCGAGGCGCGCTATGCCGCCACCGGCATCTGGCAGCAGCCGCCGCTGCGCCCCGAGCCGCCGGCGAGCGCGGGCATCGACGATCTCTATATCGCCTCGATCGATCCGACCGACCTCTCGCAGGACGCGGTGGCGCTGCCGCCCGCCGCCAGCCTGGCGCCCGACCTGCCGCCCGCCGCCCCGTCCTCGCCGGCCGCCGCCGGCACCGCCTTCGATCTCGACGCGCGCGGGCTGGTGACCCCCAGCCCCGGGGGCACGCTCAGCCCCGAGGGCATCCTGGTTCATCTCGGCCGCCCGCCGGTCGTGCCGCCCGAGCGCCCGGCCCCCGCCGAGGCGGCACCGGTCGAGGACAGTGTCCAGGACTATCTCGCCGGGCTGCGCCCGAAGCTGCGTCCCGAGAACCTGGCCGAGCTCAGCGAGCGCCAGCAGCTCGGCGGCCTCTCGCTGGCCGAGCTTGGCGGGATGCGGCCCAAGGCGCGCCCCGACGCGGTGGTGGCCCAGGCCGCCGAGGCCGCCCGCCAGGCCGAGATCGCCCGCCAGGACGCCGAAGCCGCGGCGCTGGCCGCCGAGGTGGCCCGCAAGCAGGCCGAGGACGCCGCCCAGGCTGGCACCGACCAGGCCATTGCCACGTCGCCGACGCCCGCGCCGCGCCCCAGCGATTTCGCCAGCCTGGTGCGCAAGGCCGAGCGCAGTTCCGAACGCAGCATCCTGCCCACCGCCCGCCAGCAGTTCGGGCGCGACCGCAATTCGATGCCCGATGCCGAGGCGGACTCCGAGCCCGAGCCCGACAGCGGCTCGGTGGCGCCGCGCACCGTCAAGCCCAGCGCCCCGTCGACCGCCACCGTGGCGCGCCAGGCAACGCTCGACAACGCCATCAACCTGCGCCAGATGAACCTGATCGGCGTCTACGGCACGCCGGCGAACCGCCGCGCGCTGGTGCGCCTGTCGAACGGGCGCTACAAGAAGGTCAAGGTCGGCGACAGCATCGACGGCGGACGCATCGTCGCGATCGGCGACAGCGAGTTGCGCTATCAGAAGGGCGGGCGCAACCTGACGCTGAAGATCCCCAGCGGATAGGCGGCGAAGTCCCACCCCCGCGCGAACAGGAAAACGCCGCGGACCTCGCGGCCCGCGGCGCTCCTCCCCCGGTCGCGCAATCGCGACCGGCCTCCCCAACTGCCAGGCTATTCGGCGACGATCTCGCCGCTTTCGATCTGCTCGCGCTCGATCGATTCGAACAGCGCCTTGAAATTGCCCTCGCCGAACCCGTTATCGCCCTTGCGCTGGATGAACTCGAAGAAGATCGGCCCGATCACCGTCTTCGAGAATATCTGCAGCAGGATCCGGGTCTCGCCGCCATCCACGACCCCCTCACCGTCGATCAGGATGCCGTGCTTCTTCATCCGGTCGATGGGCTCCTCGTGGCCGCTCACCCGCTCCTTGGAGAGCGCGTAATAGGCGTCCGGCGGGCCGGGCATGAACTTGACGCCCTTCTCGGCGATGGCATCGGTCGCGTCATAGATGTCGTCGGTGCCGACCGCGATGTGCTGGATGCCCTCGCCCTTGTATTTCTTCAGGTACGAGACGATCTGCCCGGTCTCGCCGCGATCCTCGTTGATCGGGATGCGGATCCGCCCGCAGGGCGAGGTCAGCGCGCGGCTGAACAGCCCGGTGAACTTGCCCTCGATGTCGAAGAAGCGGATTTCCTTGAAGTTGAACAGCTCGCCATAGAACCTGAACCACTTGTCCATGTTGCCCTTGAACACGTTGTGGGTCAGGTGATCGAGGTAATAGAAGCCCACCCCGCGCGGCTTGGACTGGGCCAGCCACTCGAACTCGGCGTTGTAGGGCGAGGTCTCGTAATACTGGTCGATGAAATAGATCAGGCTGCCGCCGATGCCCTTGATCGCAGGCACATCCATGGTCTTGTCCGCGCCCTCGTAGGGCTCGGCGCCCTTCGCCACCGCATGCTCGAAGGCGTGCTGCGCATCGACCACGCGCCAGCCCATCGCGGGGGCGCAGGGTCCGTGCTCGTCCACGAAGCGCGCGGCGAAGCTGTCCGGATCGGCGTTGACGATATAGGTGATGTCGCCCTGCTGCCAAAGCTCGACATCCTTGGTCTTGTGCCGCGCGACCAGGGCATAGCCCATGCGCGCGAAGAGGGCGCGCAGCTCCTCGGGGTCGGGATGGGCGAACTCCACGAACTCGAACCCGTCGGTGCCGGCGGGGTTGGCCTCGGTGATCTGCGATTTCGGCGCGTGATGCGGGAACGGGCCCATGGCGGCGTCTCCTTTCGGGTTGGCGGGAATCTGTGACTCGAAAATACGCCATTTTCCCCGCAGGTTTTGCGCGTTCTTGAGCCTGCCCTTGCCATCACGCGCGCAAATCGCGCATAAACGATAGCCACCTTGGGGAAACCACGCAGATGCTGGACGAGACCGACACCCGCCTTCTGGCCGCGCTGCAGAAGAACGCGCACCTCACCGCCCAGCAGCTGGGCGAGATGCTGAACCTCTCGCCCAGCCAGGCCGGGCGGCGCCGGCAGCGGCTGGAGACCGAGGGCTACATCCAGGGCTATGCCGCGCGGCTCGACCCCATGCGCCTGGGGCTCAACGTGCAGGGCTTCATCCAGGTCCAGCTCGGCACCCACGGCCCCGAACAATCGGCCAGCTTCGCCCGCCTGGTCAGCACCCGTCCCGAGATCACCAGCGCCTGGACGATGACCGGAGAGGCGGATTACCTCCTGCGGGTCTTCTGCACCGACCTGCCCGCGCTGAATGCCCTTTTGCACGAGGTGATATTGCCGCATCCTGCGGTGGCACGCGTGCAGAGCCAGATCGTCATGGATCAGCTGAAACGCGACGCGCCGCTGCCGACCTGATCCCACCGCCGCCTGCGCGAAAGGACCGCCCTCGATGGAAAGCTTCCTCTACCAGGCCTCGATCTACCTGGCCGCCGCGGTGATCGCGGTGCCGATCGCCGCCCGGCTGGGGCTGGGCTCGGTGCTGGG